>JANOCM010000286.1:0-2186 GCA_031412175.1 Alphaproteobacteria bacterium | reverse complement strand
CGGCGGCGCGACGATAACGCTGGCGGGCATCGGCACCCATGTCATCGCCTTTGAAAGCGCGATTGCCGAAAACGACATCGCTGCCGATGACTTCAACAATTCCGCCCGACACGAGGGCGTCACCCCGGCGCTTGAAGCCCGCAAGGCTGCCGGCACCGAAGCGACTCGCGATCGCGAAACCTATTCCCGGCGGGCCAAGGCGCTGGTGCAGGTCAGCCTGACATTCGGCGACTAGCGGTTCCGTGCTGCCCGTGTCCCGCTATGGTGCCCGATGATCCTGTCGCAATCACTTGTCATCTGCGGTGTCGCCGGCGCCGGCAAGACCCGGCTGGCGACGGCGCTGGCGCAGCAACTCGGCGAGCCGTTCCAGGAGGGTGACGATCTGCATCCGCCGGCCAATATCGCCAGGATGGCGGCCGGAACGCCGCTCGACGACGCCGACCGGGCGCCCTGGCTCGACGCGATCGCCGCCGCCGTCGCCGGCTGGCAGGCGGCCGGCACACCGGGCGTGATCAGTTGTTCAGCATTGAAACGCGCCTACCGCGACCGATTGCGTGCGGCAGGCCCGATCGGTTTTGTCTTCCTCGCCATCGATCCTGCCCTCGCCAGCGCCCGGCTGGCAACGCGCACCGGCCATTTCATGCCGGCCGCGCTGGTGGCCAGCCAGTTCACCGCGCTCGAACCGCCCGATGCCGAAGCCGATGTCCTCACCCTCGACGCCACGCTCGCGACGACGGCGCAGGTCGCCGCCGTCATCACCGCGTTCGCCGGGCCATTGCTCAGCCCGCCGCCGCCAGCGCGCTCCGACCGCGCTTGACGATCAGCTTGTTGAGCGCATTCACATAGGCGCGCGCACTGGCAACGAGCGTATCGGTGTGCGCGCCGGTGCCCCGCGCCGTGCGGCCGTCCTCCGACAGCACGACCGACACCTCGGCCTGGGCATCGGTCCCCGCCGTCACGGCGTGGACCTGGTAGAGCTGCAGCGTCGCGCCGTCGTGCGGCACCAGTTTCCTGATGGCGTTGAACAGCGCATCGACCGGACCGTTGCCACGCACCGCGGCTGTGTGCTCCTCGCCATCGATGCTGAGCGTCAGGATCGCGCGTTGCGGGCCATTCGAACCGCAGTAGACCTCGACCTCGACGACCTGAAGCCGGTCATGGCCGCGCAGCACCTCGTCATCGACCAGCGCGACAATATCCTCGTCGAACACCTGCTTCTTGGCGTCGGCGAGATCCTTGAAGCGCTTGAAGGCGTCGCCGAATTCATTGTCGGTCAGATCATAGCCCATCTCGCTGAGCTTCTGCCGGAACGCAGCGCGGCCGCTGTGCTTGCCGAGAACGAGGTTGGTGGCCCCCTGCCCGACGCTTTCGGGCGTCATGATCTCATAGGTGCCTGAATCCTTGAGCATCCCGTCCTGGTGGATCCCGCTTTCATGGGCAAAGGCATTGGCGCCGACGATCGCCTTGTTAGCCTGCACCGCCATGCCGGTGATGCCGCTGACCAGGCGGCTGGCGCGGGTGATCTCGGTGGTCACGATGCCGGTGCGCACCGGCAGCACGTCGTGGCGGACACGGATCGCCATGGCGATCTCCTCCACCGCGGCATTGCCGGCGCGCTCGCCGATGCCGTTGACGGTCGCCTCGCACTGCCGCGCCCCGGCCATGATCGCCGCCAGCGTATTGGCGACCGCCAGCCCCAGATCATTGTGGCAATGCGTCGAGAAGATCGCCTTGTCGGCGTCCGGCACGCGCGCAATCACATCGCGGAACATCGCGCCATAGGTTTCGGGGGTCGCATAGCCGACGGTATCGGGCAGGTTGATCGTCGTCGCCCCGGCGCGGATGGCGATTTCGACGGCGCGGCACAGGAAATCCGGGTCGCTGCGCGTCGCATCCTCTGCCGACCATTCGACATCCTCGCACAGATTGCGGGCATGGCCGACCGAGGCCGCGATCGCATCGAGGACTTCCTCGGGCGATTTGTTGAGTTTCGCCCGCATGTGCAGCGGCGAGGTGGCGATGAAGGTGTGGATGCGCGGGCGCCTGGCGTGGCGGACGGCGGCCCAGGCGCGGTCGATATCGGGCATGGCAGCGCGCGCCAGCGAGGCAACGATCGCCGTTTCGCACTGTTTGGCCACCGCGGTCACCGCCTCGAAATCGCCGTCGCTGGCGATGGCAAAGCCCGC
>JANOCM010000285.1:0-4475 GCA_031412175.1 Alphaproteobacteria bacterium | reverse complement strand
GAGTTCCGCCGGGTCGTCGTCGGTGGCCAGCACGTCAAGCGCCAGCCGCTGCATCGCTTCCCAGCGTGCAAACGGATCGTCGTCGTGGCCGGCAAGAAACGCCAGGTCGGCGCGCGACGTCGGCGCATCGACGATCACCGGTGCCGAAAAATCGCGGTTGAGCGAGAGCAATGCGGGCTCGGCGATGTCTTCGAACGCCACCACCGTCACCGGATCGCGAACCTCGACAATGCGCTCGTCACACAGGCGGTTGCCGCTGGTGGCACCGATCAGCGCGAGGCGGAACGGCATGTGCACCGGCTGCTTCGTCAACTGCCCCGGCGTCGGCCCCTGGCTCTGGGTCAATTCGACGATCACCGTCGTCCCGGTCTGACGAGTGCGCACCGAGACCTTGGGCGTGCCGGCCTGGTCGTACCAGCGACGGAACTGCCTCAGGTCGTGGTCATTGGCGGTTTCCATCGCCGCGACCCAGTCCTCGCAGGTCACCGCCTGGCCGTCGTGGCGATCGAAATACAGATCGGCGCCTTTGCGGAAACCTTCGGCGCCGAGCAACGTGTGGAGCATCCGGATGACTTCTGCGCCCTTGTTGTAGATCGTCGCCGTGTAGAAATTGGCGATCTCGACATAGTGATCGGGGCGGATCGGGTGCGCCAGCGGCCCGGCATCCTCCGGGAACTGCACGGCGCGCAGGCCACGCACATCATCGATGCGGCGCACCGCAGCGCTGCCCTGGTCGGCGGAAAACTGCTGGTCACGGAAAACCGTCAGGCCTTCCTTGAGACTCAGCTGGAACCAGTCACGGCAGGTGACGCGGTTGCCGGTCCAGTTATGGAAATATTCATGCGCCACCACCCCGGCGACGCCGTCGAAATCGGCGTCGGTGGCGGTTTCGGCATCGGCCAGGATGAACTTCGAATTGAAGATGTTGAGGCCCTTGTTCTCCATCGCGCCGGCGTTGAAATCGCTGACGGCGACGATGTTGAACTGGTCGAGATCATATTCGCGGCCATAGACGCGTTCGTCCCAGGCCATCGACGCCTTCAGTGCCGCCATGGCGTGGGCGCAGCGCGGCACATCGGCTGCGGCGACCCAGATCGCCAGCTCGACCCGGCGGCCGGACATGGTGGTGAAACTGTCGGTCAGCGCCGCGAGGTCGCCGGCGACCAGCGCGAACAAATAGCTGGGTTTCGGCCAGGGGTCACTCCAGGTCAGCGCGTGGCGGCCATCGCCTAGCACCTCGCGGGCGCCGCGATCGCCATTCGACAGCAGGATCGGAAAGCGCGTCGCATCGGCTTCCATCCGCACGCGATAGACCGACAGGACATCGGGGCGATCGGGGAACCAGGTGATGGCGCGAAAGCCTTCGGCTTCGCACTGCGTCACCAGCCGGCCCTGGCTGGCATACAACCCCATCAGCCGCGTGTTGCGCGCCGGCTGGATGGCGACGGCGATTTCGACGACGGCGGCATCGGCGGGAATGGTGAGCACCAGCTGTTCGCCCTGCGGTGCCGCGTTCACCGGCACGCCGTCGATGTGGACGGAAAGCGTTTCAAGGCCCTGGCCGTCGAGCACCAGCGGACGGTCGTGGTGGCCGTTGCGGCGCACGGTCAGTCGCGATCTGACGATCGTGCGATCGGGATCGAGTGCGAAATCCAGCGCCACCTCAGGCACCAGCCAGTCGGGCGGCGCATAGTCCGAAAGCCGGACAGCATTGGGCAGCTGGGGGATCGCCTGGGCATCGAGCATCGTCATCCCCGCATATTGGCAACCGAATCAGGCAGTGTCGAAGGCGTTTCTCGGCAACCGGTCACAACAACAGCGCCGGACCCGCTGGGGCCCGGCGCTGCATGGTCGAACCGACGATGACTTACTTGTCGGTCGTCGTCGTCTTTTCGGTCGTCGTGGTGGTGCCCTTGGTGGCACCATCCTCGATCGCGTCCGCCTTGGCTTCGCCGGCGTCCTTGACCGCGTCGGCCTGCTCGCGCATCGCGTCGGCGGTGGCTTCGGCGCCGGCGTTCATCTGGTCGCTGGTGGTGCTGGCAGTCGATTCAGCGGCATCAGCGGCCGTATCGATGTTCGAAGCGGTCACATCGGCCGTATCACGCACGGCTTCTGCCTGCTTTTCGGCGGGGGACTTGTTGCAGGCGGCAAGGGCCAGGCCAGCGGTAAGAACGATCGCCATCGGCGTCAGGTTGGTTTTCATTGCACGATACTCCTGTTGGTTCGCAGAACCGTCAACGGGTTGCGCCCGGGTTGGTTCCGCGTACGTCGCGCCGAAACATGCCGGCGCGGATAACACTGAGGATAAATTGAACCCGGCCACGTCCGGGGGGCGAGCGTGACCGGGTTCGTTTTTAAGGCAGCGAAAGCGGGGGGACTGATCTCGCTGCCTGCCATAAGAACGCATGTTGGCTGTCGTGGTTGCGCTGGTTTCACAAGGAATCGGCAATATCCGCATTGCGACGAATTGAGGAACCGCATTCGCCGCCAACCGGTTGATTCCATGCCCGGTTCCGGTGCGTTTGCCGATGCTGGGGAAAATGCAATCCATCCAGCGGGAGCAGTTTCCATGATCCAGTCTGACATCATCGACCGTCCGCATGGCAGCGTCATCGCCGCCGAACGGGTCAAGGGTACCGAAGTTTTCAACAGTGCCGGCGAGAAACTCGGCAGCATCGATTCGATCTATATCGACAAGCACAGCGGCGAGGTCGCCTATGTCGTGATGTCGTTCGGCGGTGTTCTCGGCATCGGCGAGAAATATCATCCCCTGCCCTGGGCTCTGCTCGATTACGATACCGAGCTGACCGGATACCGCATCGACGTCGATCGCAATGACCTCGACAACGCGCCGCGCTATAGCCGCGACGACGTGGACCGGCTCGACCAGGATCGCGACATGGCCGGCATCGACAGCTATTATGCGCCGCTGGCACGGCGGCGGTCCGCCGCATATGACAACGACGACTCCGGGCTCGACCAGCACACAGGGGAGCGCCCGGCGGGATTCTACAGCGCCGAGCAGCAGGCGGCGCGCAGCCGTAATGATGCCGTCGACGACGATGTGCGGCACGACACGGTGGCACCAGGCTTTTACAGCCCGGAACAACAGGCGTCGCGCAATCGGGGTAGCGACGATGACAGCGCCCATCTCGATAAGGGCCGCGAAGGGCCGGCGCGAGAAAAATCCGGCGGCGCCGATGCCGACTTTACCGGCAGCAGCACCCGCTACTGATCCGGTAGCCAGCAAGCCGGGTTGAATGATACCCCCACTGGTGTATTGCATATTCAATACACCAATGGGGGCCATCGATGGCGTTTGATCCAGAATTCGCGACCCAAGCCTATATGGCTACGCTCAGCGGTGCGGCCCGGGCCCGATCCGACGCCTATTTCGAAGGCGGTTATTGGCTGATCCTGTGGGATACGCTGGTGACGGTCGCGACGGCGTGGCTGGTGTTGCGGCTCGGTTGGGCGGCGCGCTTGTCGGCATGGGCGCAGGCGCGGACCCGGCAGAAGTGGTTGCAATCATTCCTGTTCGCATTGCCCTTCATGCTGATCGTCGCTGTCCTGTCCTTGCCGTTCACCATCTACCGCGAGTTTTTCCGCGAGCGCCAATATGGCCTGATGAACCAGTCGCTTGGTGAATGGGCCGGTGAGAATACGCTCATCATCGGCATAAACGCGCTGATCTTTGCGGTGCTGTTCATCGGCATCCACGCTGCCATGCGCCGCGCGCCGAAAGGCTGGTGGGCGATCGGATCGGGCATCACCATCGCCGGGTTGGCCGTCATCATCATGGCCGGGCCGGTATTTTTCGATCCTCTGCTCAATTCCTACACGCAATTGCCAGCTGGCCCGGTTCGCGATGCCGTGCTGTCGATGGCGCGCGCCAATGGCGTTCCCGCCAGCAATGTCTATCTCGTCGATGCGTCGAAACAGTCGGACCGTATTTCGGCCAACGTCGCCGGCCTGTTCGGCACCACCCGCATCGCGCTCAACGATAACCTGCTGAAGCAGCCGGTCGACGAGGTTCGCTCGGTGATGGCGCATGAGCTTGGCCATTACGTCCTCAATCATATCTGGAAAATGCTGATCACGCTGACGCTGTTGGTGGGCATAGCGTTCTTCATCATGGGGCGACTGCTGCCGTGGCTGCTGGCGCGCAACGGCGCCGGCTGGGGCGTGACGAGCCTCGCCGACCCGGCCGTCCTGCCGGTCGCCTTCATCATCCTCGCCTTTGTCAGCATGGGGCTGTCGCCCTTGACGAAATCGCTGATCCGTACGCAGGAAATGGAGGCCGATCGCTTTGGCCTCAACGCCGCGCGTGCACCCGATGCCTTTGCCCGCACCGCGATGAAGCTGTCGCAATATCGCAAGATCGAACCGACGCCGATCGAGGAGGCGGTGTTTTTCGACCATCCGTCGGGCCACACCCGCGTGCTCACCGCGATGCAATGGAAAGCCGAGCATCT
>JANOCM010000284.1:0-8518 GCA_031412175.1 Alphaproteobacteria bacterium | reverse complement strand
GCCAGCGCCGAGCGTTACGCCGCGCAGGGCAGCCTGCAACAGGTCGGGCTGCTGCGCCAGCGCAACTGCTTCATCGAGCCCGACGATGGCATCGGCGGGTTCGACCATGACGGCTGCTTGGGCGCGATGCCGGGCCGCGCCAATGTGCTGCTGCTCGGCGACAGCCATGCCGCCAGCCTGTATTCGGGCCTCGCCGATGCGCTGCCGCGTGCCAATGTGCTGCAGGCGACGGCGTCGAACTGCCGGCCGCTGCTGTCTAGCCGCACGTCGCCGAAGCGCATGTGCGCCGCGTTGATGCAGCGGGTGTTCGATGACGTGCTGCCGCAGCGCGCGCCGGACCTTGTCGTCATGGTCGCCAACTGGGCCGATCGCGACATGGCCGATGTGCGGCCGACGCTCGACTGGTTCGCGGCGCGGCGCATCCCGGTCGTCGTCGTCGGGCCGATCACCACCTATGACATGCCGCTGCCGCGGCTGCTGGCGATGGCGCGGGCGCGCGGCGATATGGCGCTGCCCGAATCGCACCGCGTGCCCGGGCGCGAGCGGATGGACACGATATTGCGCAGCGAGGCGGGGCGGTCGGGCGCCGGGTTCGTGTCGATGATCGAGATGCTGTGCCCGCAGCGCTGCACGACGGTGACGCCCGACGACATGCCGCTGCTGTTCGATACCGGCCATCTGTCGCCGCAGGGCGCGCAACTGGTCGCGCCCGATATCGCCGATGTGGTGACGGCACGGCTGCCGCAGCGCGACGTGCCGCGGACGGTCCTGGCGGCGTTGTAGCGGCTATTTCAGCGCCTGCAGCCAGTCGATAACCTGCGCTTCCAGCGCGATCCGGCTGTCGGACCAGCTGTGATCGGTCGCGACATGGGCGGTGGTCACGCGGTTGCCGCCCGCCTTGCGCACCGCATCGACCAGCGCCGCCGCCGATGGCGCAAGCCCGTCGTCCGACGTCAGCACCAGCAGCGGCATGCGGGCGAGGCCGGCGGCACCGGCAAGCGCGTTGAATTCGGTGCGGCCGGCGGCGAGTTCATCGGCCATCTGTTCGGGCGAGGTGCCGGCAAGCGTTTCGGCATTGCCCGCCGCCAGCTTGACGAGATCGGCGCGCGGGATCGTGCCGACGGCGCCCATGTTGGCCGCCGAAATCAGGATGGCGCCCTTCAGCGCCGGGTCCTTCGCCGCCACCATCGCCGTCGCCCAGCCGCCCATGCTGTGGCCGCCGATGACCAGCCGCGCCGGATCCAGCCCGAGTTTTGCCGCCACCTCGGGCCGCCGGAGATAGGCGAGCACCGCCGCCGCATCCTGCGGCACCTGGGCGAAACGGAAGCTGCCAGGGCTGCCCCAGCTGCCGCGATAGTTGAAGGTGATGACCGTCCAGCCGGCGCGGCGTACGGCCTGGGCGAGATCGAGGTTTTTCTCGTTGCCCGGCCAGCCGTGGCACAGCACCAGCACCGGGTGCGGGCCGGCGCCGCTGGCGACATAGGCTAAGCCGTTGATCTCGACGCCGCCCGACGGGATATGCAGCACCTCCATCCGTGCCGGGTGGGCGGTGTCGCGCGGCGGATCGGCGGCGATTGCGGGCTGCCGGGCAACCGCAGGAACCGCGATCAACAGCGCCAGCAGCAGCATCCGCATCATCATCTCCCCAATCGTGCGCGCATCCTAGCGGTGCCGCCGACGACGCGATAGGCTGGCGCCGCAACGCCTTGGGAGCCCGCCACGATGACCGACCGCCCGCCGATTTCACAGGACATGATCGACCTGTACGATCGCTTCACCCATGTCGGCGGCTCGCGGCGTGACCTGCTGAGCGGGCTGGCCAAACTCGCCGGCGGCATGGCGGCGGCGACGGCGGTGCTGCCGCTGATCGAGGCGCGTGCCGATGCGGCATCGCTGACCAGCGGTGCCGACAGCCGCATCACCGCGCAACGGCTGGTCTATGCCGGCGCCGGTGAGACCACGATGGTCGGCTATCTCGCCCAGCCGGCGCGCGCCGCCAGCCGGGCGCCGCGGGTGATGGTGATCCACGAAAATCGCGGCCTGACCGAGCATATCCGCGACGTGACGCGGCGGCTGGCGCTGGCGGGCTTTATCGCGCTGGCGCCCGATTTCCTCACCCCGCTCGGCGAAACCCCGCGGACCGGCGACGGCACCAACAGCGCCGACGATATCGCCCGCGAACTGATCGGCCGGCTCGATCGCGGCGCCACCATCGCCAATGGCGTCGCGACCTTGGCGTGGCTCGACGGCTATGATGTCGGCAGCGGCGTGCCGGGCGCGGTCGGCTTTTGCTGGGGCGGCGGCATGGTCAACGCCGTCGCCATCGCGGCGGGGCGGAAATTGCGCGCCGGCGTTGCCTATTATGGCCCGGCGCCGGCCGATACCAGCGGCGTTGCCAACATCCGGGCGAAGCTGCTGCTGCAATATGCCGGGCTCGACGAGCGGGTGAATGCCGGTGCCGCCGGCTGGCAGGCGGCGTTGCAGGCGGCGCGGGTGAAATACGAGGCCTACACCTACCCCGGCGTCAACCACGCCTTCAACAACGACACATCGGCGGCGCGCTATGATGCGGCGGCGGCGAAACTCGCCTGGCAGCGCACGCTCGATTTCCTCAAATGATCCGCCTTGTCGACGGTGCCGAAGTGGCGCGGCGGCTGACGATGCCGCGCGCCATCGCCATCGTCCGCGAGGCGATGATCGCGCTGTCGAACGGCGAGACCAGGCAGACGCTGCGCACCATCATCCCCATGGGCGGCGGCCGGATGTTTGGCATCATGCCGGGGACGCTGGGCGACGGGAATACCTTTGGCGCCAAGCTGCTGGGGATATTCCCCGAAAATGCCGATCGCGGCCTGCAGTCGCACCAGGGGCTGATCGTGCTGTTCGATCCCGATACCGGCGTACCGGTGGCGGGCATCGACGCGGCGGAGGTGACGGCGATCCGCACCGCGGCGGCGAGCGCGGTAGCGACCGATGCGCTGGCGCGGCCGGGGCCGAGCCGGCTGGCGATCATCGGCACCGGCGAACAGGCGCACACCCATGCCCGCGGGATGGCAGCGGTGCGGGCGCTCGCCGACATCCGCATCTGGGGGCGGTCGCTGGCGAAGGCCGAGGCGCTGGCGGCGGTGCTGGCGGCAGAGCTCGGCGTGCCGGCGTCGGCGCACGCCGGGGTGGCGGACACGGTGCGCGACGCCGACATCATCTGCACGGTGTCGGGTGCCGATGATCCCGTGCTGACGAGCGAGATGGTCGCCGATGGCACGCACCTCAACCTCGTCGGATCGAGCCGCGCCGGCCCGCGCGAGATCGACGACGCCCTGGTGCTGCGGTCGCGCTTCGTCGCCGACTATCGCGCCGGCGTGCTGGCGCAGGGCGGCGAATTCCGCCACGCGCGCGATGCCAGGCTGATCGACGACGGCCATGTCGTCGGCGAGATCGGCGATGTGCTCGCCGGGCGGTTGCCGGGGCGCCAATCGCCGGCGCAGGTGACCGCGTACAAATCGCTCGGCCATGTCGTCCAGGATCTGGCGTGCGGATGGGCGCTCTATCAGGACGCATAGAAAAACTCCACTTGCCTGCATATGCATTGAATGACACTGATATTGCATGGCAGCAAAAGCCCTTGCACCGGAAGCTGGCGATGCGCCGCTGGCGTTCGAAACCGCAGCGTGCACCGCGCTGAAGGTGCGGCGGCTCGCGCGCCGCATCACCCAGATTTATGACGAGGCATTGGCCCCCTATGGCCTGACGGTCGGCCAGATCGGCGTCCTCGCCAGCTTGCGCCGCCGTGAAGGAATTGGGGTCAGCGTGCTCGCCGAGCGGCTTTCCGCCGACGCCTCCACCGTCTCACGGCTGCTCAAACCGCTCGAAGCCGCCGGCTTTCTGGCACTTGAAGCCGATCCCGCCGATGGCCGCGCCAAGCTGGTGCGGCTGACCGATGCCGGCGCCGACAAGCGCCGAAGCGCGGTCGCCGGCTGGCAGGCGGCGCAGACGCGCGTCCAGGCCGCACTCGGCGACGGCCGGCTGGCAACTTTGCGCTTCATTCTCGACGACGCCCATTCGCACCTCTGAACCTCAAAAGGACTATTGCATGACCCGCCTGTTGTTAGTTGCAATTGCAGCCATCTCCTCCAGCGTTGCGCACGCCGCACCGGCACCCGGCACCGCCACCCTCGCCGCCCCGGCCGACATCGCCCGCATCGTCAGCGAAAGCGGCAGCTGGCGCTGCACCGGCACCAGTTGCACCGGCACGGCCGACAGCATGACCAGCGCCGCCGTCGCCGCGTGCACCGCCGTTGCCGGCAAGGCCGGGCGCGTCACCGCCTTCACCGCCGGCGGCACGACCTTTGCCGAGCCCGAGCTGGCGCGCTGCAACCGCCACGTCAAATGACGACGCCGATCGACCCGCGCGCGTCTGCCAGCCTGTCGGGGCTGGAACTGATGCAAGGCATGATGGCGGGCCGGCTGCCGAGTGCGCCGATCGCCGTGCTGATGGCCATGACCGGCGGCAGCGCCGGTGAAGGCTGGGTCGAATTCCACGGCCAACCCGGCCCCCAGCATTACAACCCGATCGGCACCGTTCACGGTGGCTATGCCGCGACCCTGCTCGACAGCTGCATGGGCTGCGCCGTCCACACCAGCCTCGCCGCCGGCACCGGTTACACCACGGTCGATCTCAACATCACCTATCTGCGTGCGATGACTTCGGCGACCGGGGTAGTAACGGCACGCGGCGAGGTGATATCATCGGGCCGCCGCATCGCCACGGCGCGCGGCACGCTGACCGATGCCCAAGGCCGGGTGATCGCCACCGGCACGACGACCTGCCTCGTCTTCCCCCTGGAGAAATAGCCATGGCTGGTGCAGCGATCGTTATCGGCGCAGGTGATGCCACCGGCGGCGCCATTGCCGCGGCCTTTGCCCGCGACGGGCTGACGGCCGTGCCGGTGCGGCGCACCGCCGAAGCGCTCGAACCGTTGGCGACACGCATCCGCGCCGAAGGCGGCGCGTGCTTGGCCGTAGGCGCCGATGCCCGCGACGAAGACCAGATGGTCGCGCTGTTCAATCGTGTCGAAGCCGAGATCGGCCCGGTTGAGGTCGCCGTGTTCAACATCGGCGCCAATTCGCCGATGGGCATCCTCGACGAAACCAGCCGCCGCTATCGCAAGATCTGGGAATTGTGCGCGCTCGGCGGTTTCCTGACGGCGCGCGAGGCCGCGCGACGCATGGTGCCACGCGGTCGCGGCACCATCCTGTTCACCGGCGCGACGGCGAGCGTGCGCGGCGGCGCCGGCTTTGCCGCCTTTGCCGGCGGCAAGCATGCCCTGCGCGCGCTGGCGCAAAGCTGCGCGCGCGAACTGGGGCCACAGGGCATCCACGTCGCCCATGTCGTCATCGATGGCGCAATCGACACCGATTTCATCCGGACGCAATTTCCCGAACGCTATGCGCTGAAGGCGGAGGATGGCATCCTCGACCCCGAGGCGATCGCCGCAACGTACGTGATGCTGCACCACCAGCCGCGCAGCGCCTGGAGCCACGAGATGGACCTGCGACCGTGGCAGGAAAAATTCTGAAGAGGGGAAGCCGAGATGCCCAAGACCATCGAGTTCCTGTTCGACGTCGGGTCGCCGACGACCTATCTCGCGCATCGCCGGCTGCCGGCGATCGTGGCGCGCACCGGTGCCGCGGTGCTGCACGTGCCGGTGCTGCTCGGCGGCATCTTCAAGGCGACCGGCAACGCCCCGCCGGGCATGGTCGCGGCGCGCGGCCGCTGGATGGGCATCGACATGGCGCGCTATGCGGCGCGCGAGAACATCACGCTGGCGCACAATCCGGATTTCCCGATCAACACGATCACGATGATGCGGATGCTGACCGCGGCGCGCGGCACGGCGGACTTCGCGCCGCTGCTCGAGGCGCTGTTCGTCGCCATGTGGCAGGCGCCGCGCAATCTCGGCGACCCTGCCGTGCTGGCGGCGACGCTGGCAGCGGCCGGGTTCGACCCGGCGCTATGGCTCGAACGCGCACAGGATCCCGACACCAAGGCCGCGCTGGTCAAGGCCACCGAATATGCGGTGTCGCGCGGCGCGTTCGGGGCACCCACGTTCTTTGTCGGCGACGAGATCTTTTTCGGCCAGGACCGGCTCGACTGGGTCGAGGCGGCGGCGGCCTAGGGTCGCCGGGAGTCCTTTCCAACCACCTCGTCATGCTGAACTTGTTTCAGCATCCATTTTGCCGCGGGAACAGTCCGTGCCGTTTCCACGCTGGATGCTGAAACGAGTTCAGCATGACGAGGTGATGTTGACGCAGCCGGCCCTCAGGCGGCGACCGCCCGGCGCCGCCGCAGGCTGCCACCGACCAGCCCGAAGCCGGCGATCAGCATCGCCCAGCTCGACGGCTCGGGAACGCCGATCTCGAAGGCGAGGAACTGGGTGAACTGCGCGGCGCCGAAATTATTGTCCGACACCAGGATCAGGCTGCGGCGGCCGTTGGCGAGCGTTTCGCCAAAGGTCACGCCTTCGATATTGTCGAGCGGGATGCCGAGATCATCGAGATCGAACAGCAGGGTCTTCGACACCGACGTGTAGCTTTGCCCCGACAGCGACGCGAACCCCGACACGTCGGTCGCGCCGGCGGTGTCGATGATATAGAGCTGGATGCTGTTGCCGGTCGCCGACACCGGCGTGACAAGGCCCGAAACGAAGCTGCGTTCGACGGCGATATAACGCGTGCCGCCGAGTGACAGCAGCTCGACGAGGCCGTTGGTCGAAAAGGCGCCGGGCGGGTTCGACGGGGTGGTGATCGGCGCGACATCATAGACGAACTGGGCACCGGGGGTGCCGGTGGCGGCATCGAAGGTCAGGATGCGGCTCGCCGAGCCGACGCCGAAGTTGGCGGTCGGGCCATCCTGGCGCAGCGCGTTTTCGGTGGCGGTGACGAAGGTCGCGCCATCGTCGCTGACCGTCAGGCTTTCGAAGGCCAGGTTGTTGCGGATGCCGGTGGTGCCGGCCGGGCCGGTCTGCTGGACGCCGGTGGGCAGCGTCAGGTCGCGGACGAAACTGCCGTCGATCTGCGCCTCGCGGACAAAGGCGTTGAAGCCGTTGTTGACGTCACCTTCCGACGTATAAAGGATGTTGCCGTTCGACAGCAGGCGGATGGCCTCGGGATCGATGCTGAGCGCCGGATAGGCATTGCCGGCGGTGTTTTTCAGTGTGGTGACAGCGTTGAAGGTGACGCCCGTGAACGCCGCCGGAGTAAGGTCAAGATCGAGCGTGTAGAAGCGCGCCGGTTGGAACTGGCTGCGATCGTCGCTGATCGCGATATAGTTGCCGCCGCCGATATAATCGATGCCCGACAGCCCGCCGACCTGGGTACCGGCGTACAGCGTCGCGGTCGGCAGCGTCTGCTGGCCGATGAAGCGCAGGCTGGTAACACCCGCGGCCGCGGCGGGAACAGCGGCCAGCATGGCGGCGATGGTCAGGACGCTGGCGAGATTGGCACGGCGCATGGATGGCTCCCCGGGGATGCGTGACCCTGCCACGTAGCAACGGCTTGGCGTCACGGCGGTGGCGGGTCGGCGACAATCGTGTGAAATCTGGGTGACAAAATGAAAACGGCCCCGTCGTTGCCGACGGGGCCGCAGGTTCGCTTATCAGACCTGCCGTATCAGCGGCGATCGCCCATGAACGACAACAGGAACTGGAACAGGTTGATGAAGTTCAGGTACAAGGTCAGCGCGCCGAGGATCGCCGACTTGCCGATCATTTCCGAACCCTGGACCTGATAGTACAGCTCCTTGAGGCGCTGGGTGTCATAGGCGGTCAGGCCGGCAAAGATCAGCGTGCCGAGGATGTTGATGCCGAGCTGCAGCGGACCCGAGCCGATGAAGATGTTGGCGATCATCGCGATCAGGATGCCGATCAGTCCCATGAACAGGAACTTGCCCATCGGCGCCAGGTCGCGCTTCGTCGTGTAGCCATAGAGGCTGAGCGCGCCGAACGACGCGGCGGTGACGAAGAACGTCTGGGCGATCGAGGCGCCAGTGTAGCGCACGAAGATCGTCGACATCGACACGCCCATCAGCACCGCAAAGCCCCAGAAGCACGCCTTCAGCGCGCCTTCCGACAGGCGGTTGACGCCGAAATTCATGACAAGGATGATCGCCAGCGGCGACAGCATCGCCACCCAGCCGAGAATCGTCGGGCCGATGCGGCCATTGGCGCTTTCAGCAAAGAACACCGACATCAGGCCGGCATTGCTCGACACCAGCAGCGCGATGATGCCGGTGAGCAAGACGCCCGATGCCATGTAATTGTAGATCGAGAGCATGTACGAACGCAGGCCCTCGTCATAGCTTGCCGTGGCGTCGACCGGGGGTCGCGCGGCGGCAAAACGGGGATCGACCTGGTTGGCCATCAATTCCTCCTGATACCGGCACCATCGCCGGGAATAGCAGCAATATCGTCCATTGCCGGTGACTTTTCAATGCCGGTGCATGACGGAGTTGTAATCATGC
>JANOCM010000283.1:0-1506 GCA_031412175.1 Alphaproteobacteria bacterium | reverse complement strand
TGGCCCGGCGCGATCGGCGCAGACCCCCTCGCGACCGGCGCTGTATGCGCAGCCGGCGCCCGGTGCTGCCGCTGCGCCGGGCGGCTATGCCGCCAATATGCTGGCGCCGCTGTCGCAGATCGCCAGCGTCCAGCCGGGCGCCGCCGCGATCCCGCACGGGCCGTCGCCGTTCGGCAATCCGCTGCCCGATGCGCCGACCATGCCCGATGCCACACCGGCCGGGGTGCACGGGATGGGCGATGTCGCCGCGGTGACGCCGGCGCCGGCGGCCGCGCCTGCGGCTGACCCCTGGGCCACGGCGGCGAACGTCGTCAACCCGCCGGGATTCGACCAGTTGGTGTCGTTGCCGGGCGCGTCCGCTGGCGGTGGCAGCATTGCGGGCGGTGGCACGACCGCATCGGCCGGCGGCGATGGCGCACCGCTGCCGGGGGCCAATGCCGGCGATTTCGGCGCCGGTCCGTTCGCCAGCGCGGTGCCCGAACCGGCAACCTGGGCGACCTTGCTCGCCGGCATGGCGCTGGTCGGCATCAACCTGCGCCGCCGCGGCCCGCGCAGCGTGCTGTCGTGATCGATCGGGCCGGGTTCAGCGCCGCGAGCGCCTGAGCCCGGCCAGGATCATCAGCGCCGCCGGCCAGAAGGTCAGCGCGGCAAGAATGCCCGGGCCGATCGGATTGGGATCGGGATCATCGGTCAGCCCCAGCGCGGCGGCGGCGATGATCAGCAGCAACGGCCCGGTGCCGAGCACCAGCGTTGCTATTCCGGCCCAGAAGAGTCGCGACATAGCGGCAGATTAGCGGGCATTTTCATCAAATGGAATCGTCATGCCGGCCTGCGCCGGCATGACCGGCCGGGTTTTCGCTTGCCCCCTCCCGCCGCGCCGAAAACCCGCTATTGTCCGGACAAATGTCCGACGTATCCGACCCCAGCCTCTATGGCCCCAGCGCTGCCGCGCCGCCGCTGCGCTGGCCCGGCGGCAAGACCTGTGCGGTCTGGGTGGCACCCAACCTCGAATTTTACGAGATCGACCCGCCGGCGCACCCGCGGCGCAAAAGCTGGACGCGGCCGCACCCCGATGTCGTCGGCTATGCGCACCGCGACCATGCCAATCGCGTCGGCCATTGGCGGATGGCCGACGCCATGTCGCGCCACGGCTTTCCGGGGTCTGTCAGCCTGTCGGTGGCGCTGTGCGACCATATCCCGGAGGTCGTTGCCGATGGCGTGGCGCGCGGCTGGGAATTCTTCAGCCACGGCATCTACAACACCCGCTACGCCTATGACATGGACGAGGCCCAGGAACGCGCGATCATCGAGGACAGCATCGCCACGGTTGAGCGCGCCACCGGGCAGCGGATCCGCGGCTGGCTAGCGCCGGCGCTGACCCACACGGTGCGGACCATGGACCTGATCGCCGAACAGGGCCTCGATTACACCTGCGACCTGTATCACGACGATCGGCCCGGCCGGGTGACGACCGCGACCGGCGACCTGATCTCGATGCCGTACAGC
>JANOCM010000282.1:0-2073 GCA_031412175.1 Alphaproteobacteria bacterium | reverse complement strand
CGCACGGCGCGCGTCATCGAAACCGGCGCCGATGAAGTCGCCGGCGTCAACAGCCGCGCCGAATTGGCAGGCCTCGAGGCGCGCTGGCAGGATGGCCGCCGCGCCGCCGCGATGGCCGCCGGGGTGACGCTGATCGATCCGGGCAGCGTGTTCTTCGCCCATGACACGGCGATCGACCGCGATGTCACCATCGAACCATTCGTGGTCTTTGGCCCCGGTGTGACCATCGCCAGCGGCACCACGATCCGCGCCCTCAGCCATATCGAAGGTGCGACCATCGGCGAAAACTGCGACATCGGGCCGTTCGCCCGCCTGCGCCCTGGCACGGTGCTCGGCGAGGGCGCGAAGATCGGCAACTTCGTCGAAACCAAAAAGGCGGTGTTCGGCGCCGGCGCCAAGGCCAACCACCTGTCGTACATCGGCGATGCCAGCGTCGGTGCGCGCGCCAACATCGGCGCCGGCACGATCACCTGCAACTATGATGGCTTCTTCAAATACCGGACGACGATCGGCGCGGGCGCCTTCATCGGCTCGAATTCGGCGCTGGTGGCACCGGTGACGATCGGCGACGGTGCCATCGTCGGCGCCGGCAGCACGATCACCGCCGACGTGCCCGCCGATGCGCTGGCGCTGGTGCGGCCGCAGCAAGTAGCGAAATCGGGCTGGGCGGCGGCGTTTCGGGCTGCCTCGCTGGCCAAAAAACAGAGTTAGCTCCCCTCCCTTGCAAGGGAGGGGCTGGGGGTGGGTGCGTGAACCCAACCCCGCCAGAGTCACCCACCCCCGACCCCTCCCTTGTAAGGGAGGGGAAAAGAAGGTTCGTCCCAGATGTGCGGCATCATCGGCATCCTTTCGACCCAGCCGGTCACCCAGCGGCTCGTCGACGGCCTGCGCCGGCTCGAATATCGCGGCTATGACAGTTCCGGTATCGCCACCATTCACGACGGCCGCATCGATCGCCGCCGCGCGCCGGGCAAGCTCGACAATCTCGTCGCCGTGCTCGCCGCCGATCCCCTTCCCGGCACCAGCGGCATCGCCCACACCCGCTGGGCGACACATGGCGCGCCGACCACCGACAATGCCCATCCCCATGCCACCGACCAGGTCGCGCTGGTTCACAATGGCATCATCGAGAATTTCAAGCCGCTGCGCGCCGAGGTGCTCGCCGCCGGGCGCACGCTGACGTCGGATACCGACAGCGAGGTCGTCGCCCACCTCATCACCATGGCGCTCGACGCCGGCGCCACCCCCGACCAGGCCGTCGCCGACACGTTGAAGCGCCTCCATGGCGCCTTCAGCTTTGCCATATTGTTCCGCGCCCACCCCGACCTGATGTACGGCGCCCGCCGCGGTTCGCCGCTGGTGCTGGGCTATGGAGAGGACGAAATGTTCCTCGGCTCCGATGCTCTCGGCCTGGCGCCGTTCACCAGCCGCATCGCTTATCTCGAGGAAGGCGATTGGGTGCGGATGACGCGCACATCGGCGCAGGTTTTCGATGCCGACGACCGCCCGGTGGCGCGTGCCGTCATCACGTCATCGGCGTCGGCGGCGGTGATCGAAAAGGGCAATTACCGGCATTACATGGAGAAAGAGATCCACGAGCAGCCGATCGTCGTCGCCCAGACGCTCGGCGCCTATGTCGATCCGCTCGCCGAAACCATCCAGCTGCCGGCATTGCCGTTCGATCTGGCGGGCGTGCGGCGCGTCCAGATCGTCGCCTGCGGCACCAGCCTTTATGCCGGCCAGGTCGCCACCTACTGGCTCGAAACCCTGGCGCGCATCCCCGTGCAGATCGAAAACGCCTCCGAATTCCGCTATCGCGACCCGGTCTATGAACCCGGCGGCCTCGCGCTGTTCATCTCGCAATCGGGGGAAACCGCCGACACGCTGGCAGCGCTGCGCCATGCCAAGGCCGGCGGCCAGCATATCGCTGCCGTCGTCAACGTCGCCACGTCATCGATGGCGCGCGAGGCCGACCTGGTGCTGCCGACCCACGCCGGCCCCGAAATCGGCGTCGCCAGCACCAAGGCCTTCACCTGCCAGCTCGCCGTGCTCGCCGCCTTTGCCATAGCGCTC
>JANOCM010000281.1:0-9369 GCA_031412175.1 Alphaproteobacteria bacterium | reverse complement strand
GGTTGAGCACATTGGCGGCGACCAGCGACACGGCGATCGCCATGGCGCGCATCCGGCAGGGGGCGAGATTCTGCACCATCGCCATCGCCGGGCCGATGTAGAAATAGATCGCCGGGATGAAGATCCACAGCATCAGCGTCGCCATCGGCAGCGAATGCGTCCAATAGGCGATGAACGACGGGATCGTGGCGGCGGCAGTGACACCGGCGAGCAGCCAGACGATGCGCCGCGGATCGACGAAAGCCGGCCGCGACAGCATCCAGGCGGTCAGCAGCGAGGCGCCGATCCCGGCGACAAGGTGGATCGGGCCGACAATGCCGCCCGCCGCGCCGACATCGAGACCATAGCTGCGCTGCAGGAAGGTCGGGGTGAACCACATCAGGCCCCAGCCCCACAGCGCCGAAACGCCGCCGCCCATGATGACATGGAACGCCGCCTTGTGTTCCCAGAGATAGCGCAGAGTTTCGGCGATGCGCGGCGCGGTCGCGGTGATGACGGTGTCGAGGCGGCCACGCTCCGGTTCCCGGATCGTCAGATAGACGATGGCGCCGACGACCAGCCCGGGGATGCCGAGCGCCAGGAACGCCGCGCGCCAGCCATAGGCATGGGCGACCATGCCGGCCATGTCGGCCCCCAGCCAGGCGCCGATCGGTGCCCCCAGCGCAAAGATCGTCATCGCCATCGGCCGGCGATCGGCCGGGAAATAGTCGGCGACGATCGAATTGCACGCCGGCGTGCCCCCGGCCTCGCCGACCCCGACGCCGATGCGCGCCAGCAGCAGCTGCCAATAGCCCTGCGACAGCCCGCACAGCGCCGTCATCACCGACCAGGCGACCAGCGCCGCCGCCAGCAAATTCTTGCGATTGTAGCGATCGGCGAGCCATGACAGCGGGATGCCAAGCGTCACGTAGAACAGCGCGAGCGAGACGCCGGTCAAAAAGGCGATGCCGCTGTCGGTGAGCTTCAATTCGAGCCGGATCGGTTCGAGCACCGTCGACATGACGTAACGATCGGCGATGTTGATCGTATAGACCAGCATCATGATGCCGAGCACGTACCAGCGTCCGGTCATGCCGGTCGCGCGGTCGGCTATCGTCGCGCCGGCTGTGTTCACGCCTTGCCATCCTTGCTGTCGGCGACCGTCGCCAGCGCGGCCTTCAGCGGCCCCAGCCAGGGATCGAAGCCGACCCATTGGTCGAGCCCGCTGCGGAAAATCGGCTGGCGCACCTGTTCCGAACTCGCCGTGCGCACGGCACGATCGGTTTCGTGGAAATTGACGCAGGCCGCTTCGAACGGCAGCCCGCAGAAATCGAGGATGCGGCGAACCTGGGTTTCGACATCGGCGACGACGTCTTCATATTCGACGCGCAAGACCTTGCCGGGCAGCACGCGATCCCAATGCTGCATCAGGTCGACATAGCCGGCATAATAGCGGCCGATATCGTCGAGCCCGTAGGAGAAATCCTGGCCTTCGGCGAACAGCTGCTTGAAGTTGCTGAAGCAGCACGCCATCGGGTCGCGCCGCGCATCGATGATGCGGGCGTTGGGCAAGATCAGATGGATCAGCCCGATGTGACGGAAATTGTTGGGCATCTTGTCGATGAAGCGCGGCTTGCCGGTGCGGTAGATTGCCGTGTCGCGCAGATAGGCTTCGCCGAAAGCGGTGAACTGTTCGATCGGAATGTCGCCGAGATTGCCGGGATAGACGGCTTCGTCGTCGACCCGGCGGCGGCCGTCGAGCCGATGTGCCAGCGCCAGGATATTGGGCAGCTCGGTCGTGCCCTCGACCATCGAATGCGACGCGAGGATCTGTTCGAGCAGGGTCGAGCCGGCGCGCGGCAGCCCGACGATGAAGATCGGATCGGCGGCCGGCGCGCCGCTGCCGCGCTTGGCGTCGAACAGCGCCGGCGTGCAGGCGCGTTTCTGCGCCGCCATCTCGGCTTCGATCCGCGCCGGATCGTGGCGCAATTCGGCGCGCTTCAGCCGGTTGCCGGTGTCGTAATAGGCAAAGGCGGCGGCATGATCGCCGCGATCTTCCAGCGCCTTGCCGAGCGCAAAGCACAGGTGATAGCGATCGACAATGCTGGTCGCACGCGCGGCTTCGGCGGCCTGCATCGCGGCGATTTCGGTATCGTCGAAGCGATAGGTCTTCAGATTGGCAAGGCTCCAATACGCGTCACCGAAATCGGGCTTGCTGGCATAGGCCTGGCGATACGCCGCCACCGCTTCGGCCTGGCGGCCGATGGTTTTCAGCGCGTGGCCGCGCGTCAGGCTGACCTGGTGGTTGTCTGGGCGCGCCGCAGCCAGCACATCATAGATGCCGAGCGCCGTCTCGAAATTGCCGACCGCGAGATTCTGGTTGGCATAGAGCATCTCGAAGTGCGGAATGCCCGGCGCCTTGTCGCGCAACTGGCCGGCCTGGTCGAGCGCCTGGGCGAATTTCTGTCGCTTGTGCAGCACGTTGACATAGTCGAAGCGGCCAGGATGGAACTCGGGTTCGAGCGCCACGCAGGATTCGAGGATGAACTCGGCTTCGTCGAGCACCTGGAAGCGGGTGCCGAGCTCCGCCAGCATCCGCATCGCTTCGAGGTGATGGCCGTTGGTCTGCAGGAAATGCCGGCACAGCCGTTCGGCCTTGTAGAGCTTGCCTTCGTGCATGAAGCTGGCGACGCTGACCAGCGGCGGCGGCAGGCTGGCGAGCCAGTCTAACTGGTTGCGCGCCAGCGCCTCGGCCTCGCGCCGGCCCGCCGCGAGGTTGAGCTCGACCAGCGCCCGCCAGCTGGCGACCAGCGCCGGATTGGCGGCCACGGCGCGATCGAAGGCGGCGATGGCGCGATCATTGTCGCCGCCGGCGCGATGGCAATGGCCCTGTTCCTGAAAGGCGCGGGCATGCGTCGGTTCGATTTCGAGCAGCTGCGCCAGCGTCAGCTGCGCCTCGCCGATGTGTCCGGCATAGCGTTGCGCGACGGCGAGAATGTATAGGGCGTCAACGTTGCCGGGCTCGGCATCGAGCAGGGACTCCATCGCTGCAGCAGCACGCGCAAAGGCGCCGTCCTGCAACAGCCGCTTGCCCGCGTCGATGATGGCTTCCGCGCTCGAGGCGCGCTGATTCCTGACGTCCATCACTCAGCTTAGTCGCAAGCCGGTGGCGGCGAAAAGCATCGGGGGCGATATGCCGGGCAGATCACCCCCGATCGGCATTGGCGGGTCAATATTTGTAGGACAGGCGCAGGCCGATTGTGCGCGGCCGGATCGTCGTCGTCCGCGCAACGCGGTCCGATGCGTTGATGTAGATATCGGGCCGGGCGTCGCTGAGATTTTCGACGTAGAGCGAGGCGCCCCATTCATCCTTGTCGACGCCGACCGCCGCATCCGCCGTCGTATAGGCGCGCAGCGGATAATCGGCGAACAGGTTGATCGAGGTATGGCTGCTGCCGACATGGTGGATGCCGAACTGGCCATAGCCGCGCAGGTCGTCGCCGAATTCATGGTCGTAGCGGACGCGGACATTGCCCTGGAATTTGGGGCTGAGCGCCAGCTGGCTGCCGATCGGAACAAGCGTCACCAGCTGGACAAGGCCGAGCGAACCGCGGGTCAGTTTGGAATCATTGTAGGATGCAGCGGCGTTGATCGTCAGCCCGCGCACCGGTCGCAACGTCACATCGGCCTCGATGCCGTTGATTTCGGCGTCGGCGGCGTTGGCGGCAAAGGTCAGGAAGAACAGGCTCGGCTGGTAGACCGACAGCTGGATATCCTTCCACAGGATATGATAGGCGGCGAGGTTGATGATGACCGATTTGTCGAACAGCGCCACCTTGGCGCCGAGCTCGAAATTCTTGACCGTGTCGGAATCATAGCCGAACGGGATCGCCACGCGCGGGCTTTGCGGATTGGGATCGGCTACGCGCCCGATGCGGTTGAAACCGCCGGGGCGATAGCCTTCCGAATAGGTGCCGTAGAACAGCATGTCCTCATTGGGCTTGAAGCTGATATTGCCCTTGAAGATCACGCCGGTCTGCTTTCGCGGCTCGGTATGGATGGCATCGAGATTATAGCCCGAATCGCGGTCGACGCCGCGATTGCCGAAATTGGCCGAGCCGGCGATCGTGGCCTTTTGATCATAATAGCGCAGGCCGCCGGTGACGGTCAGCATGTCGGGGATGATGTCGAACGCCAGTTCGCCGAACAGCGAGATCTGGCGGTCGGTGCGGGTGATGTCGTTGAAGAAGGTGACGCCCGGGTTGCGGGCATTGGGGTTGATCGCCGTCGCCCCCTTGATCGGCGCATTGGGCACGAAACCCTGGTCGATCGAGCCTTCGTAGTTGAACTCGCCGATATCGAAGATCTTGGCGCGGTCGTAATAGGCGCCGCCGATGGCACGGATGCGCTTGTCGGCCGGCGTCGAGACGCGGAATTCGTGGCTGATGCGGGTGTTGCGATTGTCGCCCTGGAACGACATCCGCGGCGTCGCGCAGCTCGCATAGCCCGGATATTTGCAGATGTAATAGGCGGCGAACGGCCCGGCGTTGGAATAGGCGGTATAGTCGATCTTTTGCACGGCGCGACGGTTGAGATAGGCGCCGGTGTAGATGAGATCGAGCGCGCCGAGGCGGCCGGCGAGCGTCCACGCCGTCTGGTCGAACTTGTCGACCAGCTCGTCGGGGTTGTAGCGCTGCACCTTCAGATCGCCGACGAGTGGATCATAATCGAAGACGCCGTCGACCTTCAGCTTCTGGCGCATGTGCTGGACATTGATCGACCAGTCCGGGCTGATGTCGTACTTCGCCGAAACGCGAAAGCCCTGGTAGTTGGCGTCGTTGAAATTGTCCTCGACGAACTGCGAATTGGTGATCGTCGGCCGCACCGCGTTGGGGCTGCCGCCAAGACCGTTGTTGGGATTGCTTTCCATGCGGAAGCTGCCGGGGACATTGTCGATATAGCCGCCGCGGCTGTCGTTGTAGACGACGACGCGGACAGCGAACTTGTCCTTGATGATGGGGACGTTGATGAAACCTTCGACCGAATTGCTGGTGTCGCCACCCTTGGTGAAGGCAAAGCCGCCCTTGAAGCCGGCGTGGAAGGCCGCGGTATCGGGCTTGTTGGTGATGTAGCGCACCGCGCCGCCCATCGCGCTGGCGCCAAACAGGGTGCCCTGCGGCCCTGCCAGCACTTCGACGCGCGCCAGGTCGGCGGTGTAGACGTCGAGGTTGCGCGCCGGCACCGATACCGAGGCATCGTCGAGATACAGTGCGACGTTGGGATTGACCCCCGCCGAGCCGGCGACAAGGATCGACTGGGTGTCGGTCGACAGGCCGCGGATATAGATCTGCGACTGGCCGGGGCCGCGGCCGCCGGTGCGGACATTGGGCAGGAATTCGATCAGCTTGTCGAAATTGACGACGCCGAGCTGGGTCAGCGTGTCGCCGCTGAGCGCCTGGACCGCGATCGGCACGTCCTGGAGATTTTCCGACCGGCGCGTGGCCGTGACGACGATGTCGGCGATGCCGTTGTTCGCGGCAGCCGCCTGCTGGCCGAGCGCCGGGCTGGCACCCGCGCCCATGATGGCGATGGCAGCACCCGCTACCGAACTCGTCCAACCATTTTTCATCGATTTCCCCCCGGATTTCGTTTTAGTTCACGCTTGGCGCGCACGCCGATCGGACGCAAAAATGTCACAAGAAAGTGTTCGGGATGTTACCCCGCGGCAATTGAGCGTTTTTGCCGGATCGATAAGAAAAATTTGCATCCCGATCCTGCGAAGCGGCTGCGAAATATCGCCTGAGCCCCGCCATCCCCTTGAAAAACATCGCGTCCCCCACTGCCGTCCGCCGTGCCGCTGCATTGCACAAAACGCTGAACAGGCGGACTTTCAGCCGAATCCGGTTGGTTGACAAGCGCTTTCAGCTTGGACCATGCAAGAAACATTCGCACCAGAAATCCTGCGCACGGGAAACATAGATGCCTGTCGGATACTATACACTTACCTTTTCTTGTCCCGATGCGCCGGGGATCGTGGCACAGGTCTCGGGCCAGATTTTCCGGTCTGGCGGCAATATCTTTGAATCGCACCAGTATAACGACATCGAAAACGACCTGTTTTTCATGCGGACAACCTTCAGCCTGGCCGACGCCGCGCTGCTGGGCGATTTCAAGGCCGGTTTCACGAGCATCGCCACTTCGGCCGGCATGGATTGGCAGCTTCATGCCGGCAGCGACCGCAAGAAAGTTCTTATCCTGGCGTCGCGCAGCGATCACTGCCTTGTCGACCTGCTGTACCGGCGGCGGATCGGCGAGCTCGTCATGGATGTCAGCGGCATCGTGTCGAACCACCCGCGCGAAACCTATGCCGGCACCGATTTCGGCGACATCCCGTTCCACTATCTGCCGATCACCCGCGATACCAAGGCGGCGCAGGAAGCCCGCATCTGGGAGATTTTCACCGGCACCGGTTCCGACCTCGCCGTGCTGGCGCGTTACATGCAGATCTTGTCGCCCGACCTCGTCGCGCGGCTCAGCGGCCGCTGCATCAATATCCACCACAGCTTCCTGCCCGGCTTCAAGGGCGCCAAGCCCTATCACCAGGCCCATCAGCGCGGGGTCAAGGTCATCGGCGCGACCGCCCATTATGTCACCGGCGACCTTGATGAAGGCCCGATCATCGAACAGGATGTCGAACGGATCAGCCATAGCGACACGCCCGACGATCTGGTGCGCAAGGGCCGCGACATCGAACGCCGCGTGCTGGCGCGCGCCGTCGCGCTGCACCTCGATGGCCGGGTGATTCCAAATGGCTCGAAGACCATCGTGTTCAGGGACTGATCGCCGAGTGCGGCAGGGGAGGCGGGAATGATGCGCATTTTGCTGGCCGTCATGCTGGTGGCCATCGCGGGCCCCGCGGCCGCGGCGCCGCCGAGCGTGCCCGGCGCCGATGCGCCTGAACTGGCGGCGCTCGGCCCCGCCGGTGTCGGGGTGCGGACGCTCGAACTCGTCGACAACGCCCGGCCCGATCTGCTCGCTGCCAATCTCGAAACTGGCGTCGTGCCGTTGCACGATCGCCGGCTGGCTGTCGATATCTGGTATCCGGCGACGGTCGCCGCGACCGCCCCGCGGGTGACTTATGCCGCCGCCTTCTGGGGGGAACCGGTGCGGTCGCCGGTGGCGTTCACCGTGCCGGGCATCGCGGTGCGCGACGCCGTTGCCAGCGGCAAGGGTTTGCCGCTCGTCATCCTGTCGCACGGTTACAGCAACGACCCGGTGGCGATGACCTGGTTGACCGAAAACCTCGCGTCGAAGGGCTATGTCGTCGCCGGCATCCATCACCAGGACGCCAATCCCTATGTCGCCCGGCCGCAGGATCGGCTGGCACCGTCGCTCAACCGCCCGCTCGATATCGCTTTCGTCGCCCGTGAACTGCAAAAGCGGATGGGTGCCCAGATCGATCCGGCGCGGATTGCGCTGATCGGCTATTCGATGGGCGGCTATGGCGTGCTGACGGCGGGCGGTGCCGCGCTCGATCCCGCCAACCCGGCGATGCAGGCGGTTCCCGGCGGCTGGCTGCAGCGTTATGCGCGCGGCACCCCGGGGGCGGCGGCGATCGTCGTGCCGGGGGTAAAGGCGATCGTCGCGATGGCGCCGGCGGGCGGCGGCGACCCGGGCGCCTGGGGCAAGGCGGGCCTCGCGGGCATCACCGCGCCGCTGCTGCTGATCGCCGGCAACCGCGATCCGGTGGTCGATTATGCGTCGGGAGCCAAGGCGATCTTTGCCGACGCGACCAACGCCGACCGCTATCTCCTCACCTATCGCGAGGCCGGGCATGCCGTCGGGTTGAACCCGGCGCCCGCCGAAATGCGCGGATCGGTTTGGGATCTCGACTGGTTCGAGGATCCGGTGTGGCGGCAGGATCGCATCAACGCCATCAACCTGCACTTCATCACGGCGTTTCTCGACCGCTTCGTGCGTGGCAATGCCGGTGGCGCCAGCTATCTTGACGTCGCCGTCGTCAATTCCGACGACGGCAAATGGGATGCGCCGGCGACCACGGCCTGGGGTGCCTTTAGCCCCGGCGGTGCCGGGGTGACTTTGTGGAAGGGTTTTCAGCGCCGCCACGCCCGGGGCATGGAGCTGCGCCATGCCGCGCCAGGGGCGCGCCCGGCGGACTAGACGCCGGCGAGGGCGATGCTGCGCGTCCACAGCGCCATCAGGTCAGCGGCGTGGCTGGCGGGCAAATAGACCTCGCAGGCGTCGGCAGCGGTCGGCGCGATCCACACCGGCACGTGGTGGATGACCGTCGCGGCGACGTCGCCGAGGCCAAAGCCCGGGTTTTCGGCATCGAACACGCCGCTGATCATCAGCAGTGCCCGCCAGCCGGGGCCGGTCAGCGTGGCGCGCACCAGGCCGCCGCCGATCGCGGCGAGCGCGCCGGTGTCGCTGATTTGCGCGGCGATGGCGTCGGACTTTGCCCCGGCGTCGATCAGCCACCAGCGCCGCGGCTCGACGTGGAGCGTGCGCACGGTGAGTTCGGGCAGCACGCCGGCCCAAAGATCGAGCGCGATGACATCGCCGGCCGGTTCGACGGTGAAGGCAACGGGTGCGTCAATCACGGTAACGTCCGCCTTCGGGATCGTGGAACATGGGATCGACCACCGTCACCGGCACGTGGCGGCCGCGCGTCGGTGAGGATGCGATGAGGCTTTCGCCCAGCCGTCCGCGCCCGCCGGCAAGCAGCGCCAGCGCAACGTTGCCTTCGGCCAGCACGCGCGGGCCGGCGGAGGTGACATGGCCGGCGACGGCGCCGCCTTTGGTTGCCACCAGCATGGCGCCTTCGGGGATGGTTTCGGGCGCTGCCAGCCCGACGAGTTGCAGCCGGTCTGCCGCCGCCAGCGCCGGACGCGCGAGGCCGGAGGTGCCGATGAAGCCGCCGGCCTTGCGGAGCATGCGTTCCAGCCGCAGATCCTGCGGTGTCGTGCGGCCATCGGCCTCGCCGCCGACGACGATATGGCCCTTTTCGATGCGCAGGAATTCGAGCGCTTCGAGGCCATAGGGGCAGCCATCATGCGCGGCGACGGCGGCGGCGAGCGCGTCCCATAACGGGCCGGCGGCATGGCCCTCGGCATAAAGCTCGAACGCACGCTCGCCGCTGTAGCTTGCGGCGAGGACCAGTACCGGAATACCGGCAATGATGGCGCTTGCGACCCCCATGTGCGGCGGCGGCGTAATGCCGGCCAGCGCCGCCAGCACGCTCGCCGCGCGCGGCCCGGCGAGCGCAATGCCCGCAAAATGCTCCTGCTGGCCGACCACCGAGACGCGCAATTGCGGCGCCAGCACGCGCTGGACATAGCCGAGATGCGTCGTCATCCGGTCGGCGCCGCC
>JANOCM010000280.1:0-1927 GCA_031412175.1 Alphaproteobacteria bacterium | reverse complement strand
CCGTTCTGGCCGCACCCCGAACGCTGCGCCTGGAACTATCCCGTTTACCATGAACTGCTCCGCCGCTGCCTGCACTGGGCGGCAGGAACCTGAGGACCGACCGATGGACATGAGCTTCAGCGCCGCCGACCTCGCCTTTCGCGACGAGGTGCGCGGCTTTCTCGCCGCCGAACTGCCGCAACGCCTGCGCGACGGCATGAACGGCACGCCATCGGTGTTCGTCGAACCCGAGATAGGCCTTGAATGGCAGCGCATCCTCCACGCCAAGGGCTGGCTCGCCTATCAGTGGCCCGTCGAAAACGGCGGCACCGGCTGGACTCCGGTGCAGCGCTATATCTTTGAAAAGGAATGCGCGCTCGCCGATGCGCCGTCGCTGTCGGTGCTCGGGCTCAAGCTCGTCGGCCCGGTGATCGCGCGCTTCGGCACGCCCGAACAGAAAGCGCGCTTCCTCGACCGCATCCTGACCGGCGAAGACCTGTGGTGCCAGGGCTATTCCGAACCCGGCTCCGGCAGCGACCTCGCCAGCCTGAAGACCCGCGCGGTCCGGGACGGTGACCGCTACCTCGTCAACGGCAGCAAGATCTGGACGACCCACGCGCACTATGCCGACTGGATGTTCTGCCTCGCGCGCACCGACCCCGATGTGAAACCGCAGGCTGGCATCTCGTTCCTGCTGATCAACATGCGCCAGCCCGGCGTTACCATCCGGCCGATCATCGGCATGGCCGGCGATCACGAGGTCAACCAGGTTTTCCTCGACGATGTCGAGGCGCTCGTCGAAAACCGCATCGGCGACGAAGGCCAGGGCTGGACGATTGCCAAGTACCTGCTCGAAAACGAACGCGGCGGCAGCTGCGCCGCTCCCCGGCTGATCGCCGAGCTCGATCGCCTCGAACGGCTGGCGCTGGCGCAGCCCGGCGGCACCAACGGCGCGCTGGGCCATGACGCCGAATTCGGCCGGCGGCTGGCGCGGTTGCAGCTGGAGGCCGAGGCGCTGGAGATGACCGAATTGCGCGTGCTCGGCGAACTGGCGCAGGGCCGCAAGCCGGGTCCGCAGACATCATTGATCAAGCTCGTCGCCTCCAGCCTGCGCCAGCATATCGACGAGCTCGCGGTGGAAATGTTCGGCTATGACGGGCTGCAGCTGGCGACCGAACGGCCGCTTTACGGCAATGAAAGCCCCGAACCGATCGGGTCGAAACCGGCGCAGCTCGCCATGCCGACCTATCTCAACAGCCGCGCGTGGACGATCTTCGGCGGCTCCAACGAAGTCCAGAAGAACATCATCGCCAAGACCGTGCTGGGCCTTTGACCGGCAGCGAAAATTGCCGCGCCGTTGTTTTCGTTCCCAAGCCGTTGCGGCTTTGCTACCGTCGAGCCACGAAGCATCGTGAGGGGCGGCGATGGCATGGTCGGGGGCATTGCTGGGCGCTGCAGGGCTGGCGCTGGCGCTGCTGACCGGCGTTGCCCCGGCTCGCGCCGCGCCGGCCGACACCGCTGTCCACCAGGGCGTCGCCAGCTGCGGCGGCACCACCTGCCACGGCCGGCAGGAAGCCACCGGGCCGCGCGTCCGCCAGAACGAGCTGCTGACCTGGCAGAATCCGGCGAGCCTGACCGGCGCCCATTCGCGCGCCTGGAAAGTGCTGCAGGAGCCGCGCGCCCGCGCCATCGGCGCGCGCCTCGGCATCGCCGATGTCGCGCAATCGTCCGAATGCATCGCCTGCCACGGCGACCCGGCCCCCAATCGCGGGCCGCAATGGCGCCAGGCCGATGGCGTCGGTTGCGAGGCGTGCCACGGCGGCGCCGGAGGCGCTGCCAACGGCTGGCTCGCCAGCCACGCCGCCGTCGGCGCGACCCACAACGCCAATGTCGCGCGCGGGCTCTGGGCGGTCGACCGCGCCGCGGTCCGCGCCAATGTCTGCCTCGA
>JANOCM010000279.1:0-9518 GCA_031412175.1 Alphaproteobacteria bacterium | reverse complement strand
TCGGCATTGTCGACGATGAAGGCGATTTCGGGCGGGGCCAGCCGCCAGCCGACGGGCACCATCACCACCCCCGCCTTCGCAGCACCGATCAGCAGTTCGAAATAATGGTCGCTGTTCTTGCCGAGATAGGCGATCCGCTGCCCCTTGCCGATCCCGGCGGCGGCGAGCGCATTGGCGACCTGGTTGGTCTGCGCGTCGAATGCGGCAAAGCTGGTCAGCCGGCCTTCGAATTCAAAGGCAATGGCGTCGGGGCGGGCCGCCGCGTGCAGCCGCGCCACGTCGCCGAGCGTGCGCATCGCTTCGAAATCCACATCGCCGGTTGCCGACTGCATCGCCATCCCCCATCCCTGCCGCGTTCTAAACGACGCCGGTCATTGGCATAGCATGGGCGAATTTGGCGAAAAGGCTATCAGTAGATAGGGTCGGCGGCAGGATGATCGTCGCGGAGTCGCAATGAACGCGCAGGACAAGCCGACGGCAGCCCGCGCGCTGGCGTTCGATTTCACCGCGCCGGCCGGCGAGGCCTCGCTGGTGGCGCCCGATTCGGTGCAATGGCGGGTGTTCCGCAACCCCGTCGCGCTCGGCGTCGGCGGGGTTGCGGCGGTGCTGCTCGAATTCGCCGATGCGCGCATCCGCAGCGGCGTCTGGGACCACAGCATCTACAAGGTCGATCCCGTCGGCCGGTCGAAACGCACCGGCGTGGCGGCGATGGCCGGCGTCTATGGCCCGGCGTCGGCGGCGCGGCGGCTGATCGGCGGCGTCACCCGGATGCATGCGCGCGTCGGCGGCACGACCCCCGCCGGCCAGGCGTACACGGCACTCGATCCGCAGTTGCTCAACTGGGTCCACGCCACCGCGGCCTATGGCTTCCTGACCGCCTATTGCCGCTTCGTACGGCCACTCACTGCCTTCGACCGGGAACGCTTTTATGCCGAGGGCAAGCCGGTCGCGGAACTCTATGGCGTCACCCGCACGGTCGGCTCCGACGCCGATTTCGCCGCGATGCTCGCCAAACTACTGCCGGGGTTCGAACCGCACCCGATCAACCTCGAGTTCCTCGGGATCATCCAGTCCGGCCGCGCCGCGCCGGCGGTGCCGCGTTTCCTGCATCGCGCGCTGGCGCGCGGCGCCGTTGCCATCCTGCCGCCGATGGTGCGTGCGCGGCTGCAACTGGGCCGGGAGTGGGACCTGACCCGCGCCGACAGCCTGGCGCTGTCAACGATGGGGCGGCTGAGCGATCTTTGCCCCGACGCCGCGTCGCCGGCGTGGCAATCGGCGGTGCGGCAGGGCTTGCCCGGCGATTTCGCCTGGGCGTCGCGCGACCGCCAGCGCCGGATCATGGCAGCGCGCGGCGCGGTCGCGCGTTGAACGTTGCTGCAACGCGGAAAATCTGCAAATCCGGGTTGTGAAGGAATGTTCACTTCCGGGGCGAATGCGGATGCGGATTGTCATTGCAGCAAGGCCCCTGGCGGCCGCGCTCCTGCTGCTGCTTGCCGGCTGCAGCCAGGAATCCGCCAACCCGGCACCGCCGCGGCTGACGACAGTCAGCCCCATCGAAACCGAGCCGTCGACGGTCGTCGTACCGATCAGCGCGCAAATCGCCGACCTCGCGGAAAAGCTCAACGCCGAGGTGCCGCTGACCCTCGTCGAAATCGACAAGGAGACCACCTGCGTCAAGGCCGCCAGGGTGACCGCCTGCGCCATCCCCAAGCTCAAGTGCAAGGGGCTGAAATGCGAGAAAACCGGCTGCGAACTCGGGCTTAAAGACGCCAAGCTCACTCCCGATCTCAGCTGCCGCATCGTCGGCCAGGTCACCCGTGGCCCGATCCGGCTATCGGGCAGCGGCGACGTCATCGACCTCGTCATGCCGGTGTCGGCGACCGCCAGCGCCAAGGATGTCGGCCATATCGCCAACAGCGAAACCGCCACCGCCGCCGCCGAGGTGCGCGCCCGCATCCGGCTCGGCATGGCGGGTGACTGGCAGCCGACCGCCAAGGTCGACATCGATTACGACTGGACCAAAAAGCCCGGCATCTCGATCCTCGGCGCGCGCATCACCTTTGCCGGCAAGGCCGATCCGGAACTCGCCAAGGTCATCGCCAAGCTCGAGGCCGACATGCCCAAGCATATCGCCCGGCTGCACCCGCGCGAGCGCATCGCCGAAGGCTGGAAACAGGGCTTTACCGCGCTGATGCTCAACCGCACCAACCCGCCGGTGTGGCTGCGCGTGACGCCGCAAAAGCTGCGCTACGACGGCTACAGCGTCGACAAGGGCGAGCTGGTGCTCAAACTCGCAGCGCTGGCCAAGACGGAGACATTTGTGGGCAAGCGCCCGCCCGATCCGCCCGCGACGCCGCTGCCGCCGCCGGGCGATTTTGCCGGCAACGACGGTTTTCGCTTTCACATCCCGGTCGTCGCCGACTATCGCGAGCTCGAGCCCGTGCTCGAAAAGGCGCTGCGCAAGCTGTCGCGCAAGACGATCACGGTGCCGCCGATCGGCGAGGTCAACGCCCAGTTCGGCAAGGTCACCGTCTATGCCACCACCGGCAACCGCCTCGCCATCGGCGTCGCGATGCGGGTGGCGCTGCCCGGCGAAAAACTCAGCAGCACCGGCACCGTCTGGGCGACCGGCATCCCGTACAACGAACCGGGCAGCCAGCGCGTGCTGGTCCGCGACCTGACGATCGACGGCCGCGGCGACGATACGGCCTTCGACCTGATGCTCGCCGTGACCCATGCGCCGGTGGTGATGGAGACCATCGCCGGCGGCCTGTCGCAGAATTTCGGCCGCGACTACAACAAGCTGCTCGCCAAGATCGACAAGGCGCTCGCCGAAAAGCGGCTCGGCGATTTCGTGCTGACGGCGCGGATCGACAGCGTGCGCAACGGCGTCGTCACGCCCTTTGGCCAGGGCGTCTATATGCCGGTCGATGCGACCGGCACCGGCGCGCTGCGCTATGAGCCGCGGGTAAGGCCCTAGGGGTCAAGATCAGACGTATGGTCCATGCGGCGGTCACGGCCGCTGTCGACCCAATTCGGTCGTTCCGCAGGCAACGTGTGAACGACCGCTTGTGCCAAAACCAGACGTTGCCCGACGGGCCAACCGCCGGTCGGGTTTGTCCTCAGTGACCACCGTTCAGGCGCATTTTCACCAATCCCGAATGCGGCCATTGAGCCGCCAACTTTTGAGACCGTAACGCCCGACGAAAGCCGTGGCTAATTCCGCGGTGTCAAAGCCGACTGGTTATGGCTCTTCAATTGGGTTGCTAATGCCGAGACGACGCGGCACCGAAGGTAGCTATCGCTTGCGCAATTGTAGGTGAGAAGGCCTGTACGTCAACCAATTCGGTCTTGCACAAGTTGCTGGTTAAAAGGCCTAGGTGCTGAGCGTTAGAAACAACCTGCGCGCCTGTGCGGATGCCATTTAACCGATGAACTGCAACCGAAGTTGGCGTCGAGTCGTCATATTCCCCGAACAGGAACAATGTCTTTCCTCGATATCGCTGCCAGATGGGCAAAGGATCGAACGTCGGGTCAAGTACGACATACCACGCACCCGCCGAGCGATCGGTGCTTCGAGAGTTTGGGAACAACCAGTCCGTCAACGCCGGCCGCTGAGTGGCTTGGGCTGTCAGCGCGTCCAGCGTCGACGCTTCGCGACTGTCGGCCAAGTAAGCGAAAAACGCTTTTTGTTGGCTGAGCGCGAGTACGATATCGGCGTCCGGGATCGCAGCGCAACGCATCCGAGCCTCTGTGTTATATAGATTTTGCTCAGCAACGGTCATCGCTGCACCCGCTGCACCCAACAGGAATACGTCGGCAGGGTTCGCCCCTCGCGCGATGACGCGTGCAGCTACCCATCCCGCTTGGCTAGATCCAGCAAGGCCGATGCGGTGGGGGTCTACGCCTCGCGTCTTGGAAAGCATTGACATTCCGCCTTCAACATCGGCGGCGAGCTCATCAAAACCAGCTCGGGTTCCGTCTCCACTTGAATCACCGCTTCCCCGCTTGTCAAAGGTAAGCACGACCCTCCCGGAAGCGGCGAGCTGATCGGCGAGTACGGCGATGATCGAAGCATATCCGTCTCGATCCTGCGGGCCTGACCCGTGAATCATCACGGAAGCAGGACGGCGGCCTTGGCGGCCTTCCGGCACGTAGAGCGTGCCTGCGAGCCGCGTGCCATCATGCGAGGCAAACGTCACATCTTCCTGCCGGTAGACGTGCCGCCGCGGTGCCACCCTTGTTCCGGCCGCATCGCTTACCGACACGGACGGACTCAGGCTCGATCGGGGTGCATCGAAGCGATAGGTGGTGTTAGCCGTATTAGACAACACACGATCGCCAGCAGTCCAGACTAGCCCGGACTTTCGAGTCAGGCCGCGCCATTGGTTCGTGCAAGTGTCGCGAACGAACAGCCGGGCGACCGACCTGGTGACAACAAGGTCGCAGCCGTTTGTCCGGACGTACCGGCCTGCCAATTGTCTGTAGTAGCGTCGGTCGAGCGTTTCCTCGTCAGTTGCGAGCATCACCGGACCGTTCGCCTCCTCAAAGTCTGCGAGATCCGCGCTTGTACTGAGATCGCTGGCGAACATGCCGTCCGGCGTAAGCGTCACCTCAAAGCGGCCGTAAGACGCGGAGCTGTCGCCGATGCGCAGCCGGTATATACCCGTCATTCTGTTGCCGCTGCGAGTTACAGTGCGAAAATTTAGGTCGAGGGGTTGTGCGGCGCTGACCTGCTGGAAAAGAGCACGGAACGACGCTGCGATCGCCTCGCGCCCTGTGTGGCGCTCCTCTGGGCTTCTGTTGTAGCGGTAGGTTACCGCCGCGTCTGGCGCATAAACGGCTGCAGCTTCATCTGCGTTTCGTGAGGCATAAGCGGCACGAAGTCGCTCGAACGGGTCGGCTGCCACCGGAGAGGCCGCGCAGATCGCTACCAGCGCCAAGGCAAAAGGTCCCGCTCGCATGCGCACTCGTAACATGCCAATTATTTATTTGCGATTGGGCAATGAGCGGTGCCACAATCGAACGGATGTGACACCATCCCAAGTATCGGCTCATCACTCAGGCCTATCTTACACCGGCCAATCAGAGATTGGTCAGCTTTGCCCGGTCGACGAAAAAAACGAGAGGCATAGCAGGATGTCGGATTCTTTCCGGAGCCGACATTTAGCAACCCCGCCAGAAATGGCCGCTAAGTCCCAGAAGCGGCCTTGCTTCGCCCGGTCAGCGAATGCCGGTACCTGGCTCATTTCCGTCGTACAAGGACCCATCAACACGGGCATCGATCGTCAGATTATCCACCAAGACCGAGACATTACGTCTGCACCGCATAGCGCGGCCGCGCTGCAAAGCGCGCGATCAGCCAGCTGCGGAACAGACTGATGGCGGGATCGGCCAGATCTTCCGGCCGCAGCTTCAGATAATAGCCGAAGCCATCCTCGATGATGCTGTCGTACGGCATCACCAGCCGGCCATCGCTGAGTTCCGGCGCGAACATGTCGATATCGGCGAGCGCCACGCCATCGGCGGCAATTGCATAGCTGACGGCGAGCAACGCGGTATCGAACGCCAGGTCGCGATCGACATCGAGCGCGATGCGGGTCTGGCGCGCATAGAGGCTCCACAACAGCCCGCGCGGTTCATTCTCGAGCTTCACATGCAGCAGGTGGTTGTCGGCGAGAAACGCTTCGAGGCCTTTGCCCCTATGGCGCGCCGCCGTCTGCGGCGAACACACCGGCGCCACCCGCACCATCCACAGGAAATCGGTGACATGGTCGTCGACATGCGGAAGATCGAAGACGATCGCCATGTCGATATCGGTGTCGGGCAGGCCGGTGACATGCGCGCTCGAAATGTCGATGCGGATATCGGGGTGCTCGGCGTGGAAATCCTGGATCATCGGCAGCGCGATCTGGTGGAGCAGCGACGGCGGGAAATGCACCCGGATCGGTCGGCTGCCCGAGGTGTCGCCGCACACCTCGTTCATCTTCTGCTCGATACGGTCGAAGGCCTTGCCGACTTCGGGCAGCAGCAGTTCGCCCGCCGGCGTCAGCACCAGCCGCGGCCCCGAGCGGTCGAACAGTTTCTTGCCGAGCAATTCCTCGAGGCTGATGATGTGGCGGCTGACGGCGCTTTGCGAGACGTTGAGCGCCTGGGCGCCGGCGGTGAAGCTCAGCCGCTTGCCGACGGCGTCGAAGGCCCGCAGCGCATTGAGCGGCAGCCAGCGGCGGTTGACGGGTGGGGCCATTGCGATCCTGTACCTTTTGGCAAGCGGCGGCGACGTTGCCGCCAACACCGGCGTTCGTCCATCCATCACCGGCGCATTACCCCCGCCCCCTGCCCGATTTGGCATGGCATCATGCGCAAATGCGATTCATTTCCGCAGCGCAACTGTGCGACCCAGCGGATTATGGCGGGCGATCAGGACGGAACGGTGCGAGCCACGATTGCGACGGCGTTCCGCCAGCGCGTGCCCGGCCATGCCCTGCCGCAACTGCTCTACAACAGCCCCGATGCCTTTGCCTTCGACATGGCGGCGATCTTTGGCACCGGCTGGCTGTTCGCCGGCTTCACCGCAGAAGTGCGCGACCGCGGCGATTATGTTGGGCTGATGATCGGCGAATGGCCGGTGCTGATCGTGCGCGGCGAGGAAGGCCGGCTGCACGCCTTTCACAACAGCTGCCGCCATCGCGGCGCCATGCTGTGCAGCCCCGGCACCGGCAATTTGCCGCGGCTGACCTGCCCCTATCACCGCTGGACCTACGGCCTTGACGGAAAATTGCTCGCCGCCGGCCGCATGGGGGCGGATTTCGACAAGCGCGACTGGCCACTGGCGACGGTTCATATCGAAACGGTTGCGGGCGCGATGTTCATCTGCCTCGCCGAGACGCCACCGCCGTTCGACACGATCCACCGCGACCTCGCGCCGCTGCTGGCGCCGCATGGCTTCGATCACGCCAAACTGGCATTCCAGTCGACGCTCGTCGAATATGCCAACTGGAAGCTGGTGATGGAGAACGCCCGCGAATGCTATCATTGCCCCACCGGCCACCCCGAGCTGGCGCGGACCTTTCCGGTCAATGTGTCGGCGCATTTCGAGGCCGATACCGCCCATGCCGCGGCGTTCGACGCGCGCATGGCAGCGATCGGCCTACCCAGCGGCCCCGTTGAGGAGGCCTGGTGGCAGGCGGTGCGCTTCCCGCTCAACCCGGGCATGACGTCGATGACGCTCGACGGCCGGCCGGTGGTGGCGAAGCCGATGTGCGCCATCGACGGCGGCGACATCGGCTCGCTGCGCTGGGCGATCGAACCCAACAGCTTTTGCCATTCGGTGAGCGATCACACCTTTGCGTTCAGCGCCATGCCGGTGGGCCCCCGCGAAACCCATGTCGTCGGCAAATGGCTGGTGCATGAAGACGCGGTCGAAGGCGTCGATTATCACCTCGATGCTCTCGCAGATTTGTGGACACGCACCAATCTGCAGGACAAGGCGCTCGCCGAGAACAACCAGCACGGTATCAATTCGCCCGGATACCGACCCGGCCCCTATTCGCGCGACGCCGAATCGCTGACCATCCGCTTCGTCGACTGGTATTGTGCGACGGCGACACGCTATCTGGACGCCCACACGGCATGACCGACACCCCCAGCTATCGCCCCGAAACGCTGGCGGTCCGCGCCGGCTATGATCCGGCCGACGGTGCCAACGCCGCCAAGCCGCCGATCTACATGACCTCGACCTTTGCCTATGCCTCGGCGCAGCAGGCCAAGGACATCCACGCGGCCTATTTCGACAACACTGGCCCCGAAGTCGGCAAGACCGCGCACATCTATTCGCGGCTCGGCCACCCCAACCTCGACATGGTCGAAACCCGGCTGGCGGCGCTCGACGGTGCCGAGGCGGCAGCGGTGTTCAACAGCGGCATGGCCACCCACAGCGCAATCGCGCTGGCGCATCTGCGGCCTGGCGACAGCATCGTCCACAGCCGGCCGATCTATGGCGGCACCGACGGGCTGTACAACATGCTGATGCCCGAACTGGGCGTGCAGGCCTTTTCGTTCACCGATGGCTGCAGCGAAGCCGACATCATGGCCGCGGTGAATGCAGCGCGCGCCGCCGGGCCGTTGAAGCTGATCGTCATCGAGACACCCGCCAATCCGACCGCGGCGCTCGTCGATATCGCGCTGGTCGTGCGCATCGCCGCCGGCATCGTGCCGCGGCCGCTGGTGGTGATCGACAACACGCTGCTCGGCCCGCTGATGCAGCGGCCGATCGCCATGGGGGTCGATTTGTGCATGACCTCGCTGACAAAATATTGCGGCGGGCACAGCGACCTGCTCGCCGGCGGCGTCAGCGGGCGGCTGGCGCTGGTTCAGCCGCTGCGGCTGCTGCGCACGACATTGGGCAGCCATCTCGATCCGCACACCTGCTGGCTGATGCTGCGATCGATGGAGACCGTCCATCTGCGCGTCGAGCGCGCGATGGACAATGCGCGGGCCATCGCCGAATTCCTGCGCGATCATGCCAAGGTCGCCAGCGTCACCTATCTCGGTTTTCTCGCTGAAGGCAGCCCGCAGCGCGCCGTCTATGACCGCCAGTGTAGGGCTGCCGGATCGACCTTTTCGTTCAAGGTGAAGGGCGGCGAGGCCGAGGCGTTTCGCTTTCTCGACCGGCTGCGCCTGCTGCGCTTTGCGGTCAGCCTGGGGGGCTCCGAAACGCTGATCACCCACCCGGCGACCACCACCCATTATGCCATCCCCGAAGCGAGCCGTGCCAGCGTCGGCATCGATGGCGCGACTCTGCGGCTGTCGGTCGGTATCGAGCATGTCGACGACCTGATCGCCGACCTGGCGCAGGCGCTGGACGCCATTTGATGCCGCGTGACGGCCATGCACTGAACGGCAAGATCGCCCCCGCCGAGGCACACTACGCCACAGTCGTGGTCGGCGCCGGCGACGCCGGGATCGCTGCGGCACTGGCGGCGGCGGCGGCCGGCGACACGGTGCTGCTGGTCGACGAAAACCCGGTTCCCGGCGCGCTGATCGGCAGCGACGTGCCGCTGTTCTTCGGCGGCCGCATGACCGGGGCGGTGCAGAATAGTGCGCGGATGGTCGAACAGGTGTTCGCCAGCAATCCGGCGCTCGAAGCGGCGTTCGCGGCGGGCATCGACGTGCGCCTCGGCACGGCGGCGTGGGGGTTGTATTGCAACGGCCCGGCGCTGCAGGCGCTGCCGCACGCGCAACTCGGCCTTGCCGATGCGGAGCGGGCCTGGATGGTCGGGTTCGACCGGCTGGTGCTGGCGACCGGCGCGCGCGACTTGGTGCTGGGCTTTGCCGGCTGGGACGCGCCGGGGGTGATGGGCGCGCAAGGCTTGCACGCGCTGCTCGTCCGCTACGATGCGCTCGCCAGCCGCCGGGTGCTGATCCTCGGCTCGGGGGTGCTTGCCTGCGAAACCGCGCTGCTGGCGCAGGCGCGCGGGCTGGAGGTCGCCGGGCTGGTCGAGGTGCTGGACCGCGTG
>JANOCM010000278.1:0-2393 GCA_031412175.1 Alphaproteobacteria bacterium | reverse complement strand
GGCGATAGCCGAAAACGCATCATTATCGCCAAGGGGAACGCAGGCATGAAGTTCAGCGGCAAGACCGCCATCGTCACCGGCGCGGCGCGCGGCATCGGCCAGGCCTGTGCGCGGCGTTTCGCCCAGGATGGCGCGCGGGTGATGCTCGCCGATATCGACGCTGCGGCGTTGCACGACACGGTTGCCGCGCTCGCCGCCGAAGGCTTTGATATCGCGGGCCAGGTCACCGATGTCACCGTGCGTGACGACGTCGCAGCGCTGGTCGCGGCGGCCGTGGCGCACTTCGGCGGTCTCGACATCATGGTCAACAATGCCGGCATCGCGCGGGTACAGCCGTTCCTCAGCATCAGCGAGGCCGATTTCGATGCCGTGATCGGCGTCAACCTAAAGGGCGCGTTCTTCGGCGTCCAGCTTGCCGCCGAGGCGATGATCGCCGCCGGCACCCGCGGCGTCATCATCAACATGTCGTCGATCAATGCGCGAATGGCCAATCCGTCGGTGGCGACCTATGCGATTTCGAAGGGCGGGCTAAACCAGTTGACCGGCACGGCGGCCGTCGCGCTGGCGCCGCACGGCATCCGCGTCGTCGGCATCGGGCCGGGCACGATCATGACCGACATGCTCAAGGCCGGTTTCATGCACGACGACGAATCGCGGCGGATGATCCTGTCCCGCACCCCGATCGGCCGCTGCGGGGAGCCGCACGAAATTGCCGCCGTCGCCGCCTTCCTCGCCAGCGACGACGCCAGCTACATGACCGGGCAGACGATCTACCCCGATGGCGGCCGCATGATCCTCAACTATACCGTGCCGGTGGACGAATGACGCGAACGATCGACCTCAACGCCGATCTCGGTGAAGGCTATGGCCCCTGGACGATGGGCGACGACGCGGCGATGCTCGATATCGTCAGCAGCGCCAATGTCGCCTGCGGCGGCCATGCCAGCGATCCCGATACGATGGCGAAAACGCTGATACTGGCGAAGGCGCGCGGCGTGGTCACCGGCGCCCATCCGAGTTACCCGGACAAGGAAGGCTTTGGCCGCCGCCGGCTGCCGGCGACGCCTGACGAAATCGAACGCTTTGTCGCCGCGCAGGTCGGCGCGCTGATCGCCATCGGGCGGCTGGTCGGCCAGCCGGTGCGCTATGTGAAGCCGCATGGCGCGCTCGGCAATGTCGCGGCGGCTGAAGTCCAGGTCGCCGCCGCCATCGTGCGGGCGGTGCGCGCCATCGATCCCGGCCTGGCCATCCTCGCCATTTCGGGCACCGCGCTCGAAGCCGTGGCGCGCGCCGAGGGGCTGGCGGCATACAGCGAGATCTTTGCCGATCGCGGCTATACGCCGGCCGGCCAGCTGGTGCCGCGCAGCGAGGCCGGCGCGATGATCACCGATGCCGGTGCCGCGGCCGAACGCCTGCTCGGCTTTCTCGACAGCGATGAAATGCCGACGGTCGGCGGCGCGCCGGTGCAGCTGGCGGCGGATTCGGTCTGCATCCACGGCGACAGCGCCCATGCCGTCGGCATGGCGCGGCACATCCGCGACGCGTTTCGGGGCCAGGGCCTCACCATCGCGGCGTTCCTGCGGCCGTGATTCCGGTCGCCAAGCCGGTCGGTGATACCGGCCTGCTGTTCGAATTCGGCACCGCGATCGACCCGGCAGTGTTCGATCGCATCCTCGCCATCGATGCGGCGCTGGCCGCCGATCCGCCGCTGGGGATGCGCGAGACCGTGCCGGCCTATGTGTCGTTGCTGGTGGTCTATGATCCGCTGGTCACCGATGCGGCGGCGCTGGAGGCCGATGTGCGGGCGCGTATCGGCAGCACCGCGACCACGCCGCCGGCGGGCAGCGACCATGTCATCCCGATGTGCTGGGATGCCGACCTGGCTCCCGACCTCGCCGACGCTGCCGCGCAGCTGGGAATGGCCCCCGAGGCGCTGATCGCGGCGCATCTCGGCGCCGAATACCGCGTCTATATGTACGGCTTTGCCCCCGGCTATGCCTATATGGACGGTGTGCCGCCAGCGCTGCACCTGCCGCGCAAGGCGGTGCCGGTGCGCAGCCGGCCGGTCGGCAGCATCATGATCGCCGGCGGCCAGTGCCTGATCACGACCCTGCCGATGCCGACGGGCTGGTGGGTGATCGGCGCGACGGCAACGCCCGTGCTGCGCATCGGCGACGCCAGCCCGTTCCTGTTCCAGCCCGGTGATCGGGTGCGCTTTGCCGCGCAATCGCGCGCCGGTTACGAGGCAGCGCGATGATGCGGGCCGTGCTGCGCGTCGAAATTGCCGGGCCGCTGACGACGATCCAGGATGCCGGGCGTCCCGGCCACCGCCGCTTTGGTGTCACACCGTCGGGGCCGGTCGACCGCCTGGGCTTCGCCGCAGCCCATGCGGC
>JANOCM010000277.1:0-2334 GCA_031412175.1 Alphaproteobacteria bacterium | reverse complement strand
TGTCGCGCGCGCAGCAGCTGGCGATGGATGGCGACGCGCTGCAGGCGGCGCTGGCGGCGCGGGGCAGCACCGATCCGGCGGCGGCGGCGCGCGCCGAAACCGGGCTGAAGACGAGTTTTGCGCTGTCGATCGAGCGGCTGTTCCCGGTGGCGCTGGTGATCCTGGCATTGGCGTTTCTGGTCACGCTGGCGGTGCCGGCGCGGCGGTTGCGCGGCCGCGACGATCCGATCGCCGATCCCGAAGCCGTGATCGCGTGAGCGATAGGCTCGCCCGCCGGCGGAGCCTGCCGCCCGGCGGCACCATCGCGATGCGGCCGCTGCGCGACGGCTGGCCGGTGCGAACGGCAGTGTGGCCGGGGCGCGCTGGTGGGCCGGGGTCGATCCTGTTCATGACCGGCCGCGGCGATTTCCTCGAAAAATATGCCGAGACGTTTCATGATCTCGTCGATGCCGGCTGGGGTGTCGCCAGCTTCGACTGGCGTGGACAGGGGCTGTCGGGGCGGCTGGGTGATGCCCCGATGAAGGGGCATAGCACGGGGTTCGGGGTGCTGCGCGACGATCTCGACGAAATCTTCGGCTGGTTCGAACAGGTGCTGCCGGGCCCGCGTTTTGTCGTCGCGCATTCGATGGGTGCGCATATCCTGATGTTCAATCTTGTCGAACGCATGCACGGGACGCAGCCCGGCCGATTACCCGCGATCGAGCGCCATGTGCTGCTGGCACCGATGATCGGGTTGCATGCCCCGCCGCTGGGCCCGCGGCTGGCGACAAGGCTGGCCGACTGGATGGTGCACCACCGCCGCGGCGGGAAATACATCTGGGGCGGTGGCGATTATGTCGCCGGAAAGCCGGGATCGAAGCGGCAACGCCTGTTGACCGGCGATCCGGAACGCTATGCCGATGAAGGCTGGTGGGTGGCCCAAAATCCGTCGCTGGCAACCGGCAGTCCGACCTGGGAATGGCTGTACAATGCGTTGACGACGCAGGTCTACTGGCGTGGACGGCCCGATACCGGCTGGATGATGCCGGGCCATCTGGCGCTGCCATCCCCAATGCTGGTGCTGCTCGCGGAAAACGACGGGCTTGTCGACAATGCCGAGGCGGTGGCGTGCTTCGGTACGATGCCGAATGTCAGGATCGAGGAAATCGCCGGCGCCGGGCATGAGTTGCTGCGCGAGGCTAGCGACATTCGCGCGCGGGTGCTGGCGCGGGTGACGGCTTTCCTCGAAACCGGGGCATGACCTACGACATCGCCATCATCGGCGCCGGAATTGCCGGCGCGAGCCTCGCCTGGTCGTTGGGGCAGCGAAGCGGCGGGGGGCTGAAGGTCACGCTGGTCGAGATGGAATCGCAGCCCGGCTATCACACCACCGGGCGCTCGGCGGCCTTCTGGGTCGAAAGCTATGGCGGCCCCGGCATCGTGCCGCTGACCCGTGCCTCGCGGCCGTTCTTCGATGCGCCGCCGCCGGGGTTCGCCGACCGGCCGCTGCTCGGGCCGCGCGATGCGGTGATGCTGGCGCCGCCCGACGACGGTGATTTCCATGGTGGCGCGCTGGCGGCGATGGCGGCGGAGTTCGATCGCGGCGGTGTCGCCTATACAAAAGTCGATGCCGCCTGGCTGGCGGCGTCGGTGCTCGGCCCGATGCTGCGGCCCGAATGGCGCACCGCCGGGCTGCGCCAGGCCGGCTGCTTCGACATCGATGTTGCAGCGTTGCATCAGGGCTATCTGCGCGGGTTCGATGGCTGGAAACCGGCGCTGGTCCGCGATGCCGAGGTGACGGCGATGGCGCGGCGCGGCGGCGCCTGGCATCTGGAGACGCGTGCGGGGCCGCTGGTGGCGACCACCGTTGTCAACGCCGCCGGGGCCTGGGCCGATGGCATCGCCGCGCTGGCCGGGGCGCGGCCGCGCGGGCTGGTGCCGCTGCGCCGCACGATGGCGGTGCTGGCGACCGATCCGCCGCCGGCGCACGATTTGCCGATCACCATGGATGCCGCCGAACGCTTTTACTTCAAGCCCGACGCCGACAAATTGTGGCTGAGCCCGCACGACGAGACGCCCGATGTGGCGCACGATGTCCAGCCCGACGAAATGGACCTTGCCGTCGTCATCGACCGGTTCGAGGCAGCGGCGAGTGTCCGCGTCGTGCGGTTGGAAACCAGCTGGGCGGGCTTGCGCACCTTTGCGCCTGATCGCCTGCCGGTGTTCGGCTGGGATGGTGCCGTGGAGGGGCTGTTCTGGTGCGCGGGGCAGGGCGGTTTCGGCATCCAGACCGCGCCGGCAGCGGGCGATTTGTGTGCGGCGCTGCTGATAGGGGCGGCGCCGCCGGTGGACCCG
>JANOCM010000276.1:0-6661 GCA_031412175.1 Alphaproteobacteria bacterium | reverse complement strand
GCCCCGACAGCCATCCGGCGCTCGACCGGCTGGTTCATCACGCCGCGCGCTATGCCCGCGATTTCGTCGTGCCCGGGCTACAGCGCCGCAGCCCGACGCCGCAGGAAGCCGCGGCCCTTGCCGATCTCGACAGCCGCCTTGCTGCCGTCGGCCCCGGCGCCGATGCCGAGGCCTATCAGTTTGAAGTCTATGAGGCCGGCAAGGCCGCCGGTTTCGACAATCTGCGCGACTGGTTTAGGGCGCTGTATGAAACGCTCATCGGAAGTTCACAGGGGCCGCGTATGGGTTCGTTCATCGCCCTCTATGGGCTTTATGAAACCCGCGCGCTGATCGCCGGCGCCCTTGCAAAGGTTGCTGCATGAAGACACTGATCGCCACGCTGTTGCTGGCCACCGCGGTTCCGGCCTTTGCCGATGCGGCCGCCGCCTTCCACGACGCCAAATGGCCGACCGCGATCGCCCAGGGCCGCGCCGAAGCCACGCCGGCCAGCCTGATCCTCGCCGGCCGCGCCCAGCTGGCGATCGCCGCCTATGATACCCGCGACAAGGCCAAGGCGCTGGAACTGGTCGCGGCCGCCGAGCGGGATTTCGACGCGGCGCTGGCCAAGGCGCCGAACAATCCCGACGCGCAGATCCAGAAGGCCGTCGCCATCGGCTATCGCGCCAAGCTGACGCGCTCGCCCGGCCTCGGCAAGGACGCGCGCAAGCGGTTCGAGGCGGTAAAGGCGGCACATCCCGGGATGGCGCTGGCGTGGGCGGCGGTCGCCGGCTGGCATGGCGGCGCCGTCGCGACACTGGGCGGCTTCATGGCCGGCACGGTGATGGGCGCCAAGACGGCGGAGTTCGACAAGGGTTTTGCCCAGGCCTTCAAGCTCGATCCGACCCAGCCGGTGCACCGGGTGTTCTATGCGCTGACCCTGATGGATCTCGACAAGAATAACGCGAAGCGCGCGGCGGCGGCATTGCAGGGCGTCGGGCAATTGCCGACGCGCGACGGCTATGAAGCGCTGGTGCGCGGCCAGGGGGTGCAGTTGCTGGCGTCGCTGAAGGCCGGCGATGCCAATGCGTCGCAGGTGCTGGCGCGGCGGCTGCAGGCGTTCGGGAATCTGGGGTAGCGCGGGCGGACGGCGCAAACGGCGCGGGCAAAGCCCGCGCTGACGTCGGACAGGTTCGGCCGGCAGAGGGCCGGCCGCCCTGCCGGCCGAGCTTGCGCGAGTCCGCGCGCTGCTCAGCCCTTGCTACGCAAAGCCTTCGCTACGCGCGGCCGCGCTGCGCTGCGATCCAGTCATCCACCTTCTTCTCCAGCACCGCCATCGGTAGCGCCCCGGTCATCAGCACCTGGGCGTGGAAATCCTTGATGTCGAACTTGGGCCCCAGCGCCGCCTCGGCCTTGGCGCGCAGCCGGCTGATTGTCAGTTGGCCGATCTTGTAGGCAAGCGCCTGGCTCGGCATGGCGATATAGCGCTCGACCTCGGCAGTGGCGTCGGATTTGCCCATCGCGCTATGGTCCAGCATGTACTGGATCGACTGGTCACGGGTCCAACCCTTTGAATGCAGACCGGTATCGACGACCAGCCGCATGGCGCGCAGCATCTCGTCGTCATAGCGGCCCTGCAGCTGGTACGGGTCCTTGAACATCCCGAGTTCGGGGCCCAGGCTTTCGGCATAGAGCGCCCAGCCTTCGACGAAGGCGGTGTTGCCGCCAAAGCGCTGGAACGGCGGCAGGCTGGTGTTTTCCTGCGCCAGGCTGATCTGGAAATGGTGCCCCGGCACGCCTTCGTGGAGGTATAGCGTCTCGATCCCCGGCGTCGTCCGCGACGGCAGGTCGTAGGTGTTGAAATAGAACACGCCGGGGCGCGAGCCGTCGGGGGTGCCCTGCTGATAGCTGCCACCGGCATCGGTCTTTTCCTTGAACGCCGGCACCGGGCGAATTTCGAGCGGCGCCCTGGGCAGCGTCGAGAACAGATTGCCGACCACCGCGTCGACGCGCTTGCCGACGGCATAATAGCGGTCGGTCAGGTCCTGCTTCGACTTGGGCTTGAATTGCGGGTCGGTGCGGATGAATTCGAAGAATTCCTTGTTGCTGCCCTTGAAGCCGACCTGCGCCTTCACCGCCTCCATGCCCTTGGTGATGCGCGCGACTTCCGACAGGCCGATGTTATGGATTTCGTCGGCGGTCATGCCGGTCGTCGTCGTCGAGGCGATCAGATATTTGTACAGATTGTCGCCGCCCGGCATCGCCGACAGGCCCACGGAGGCCCGCGCCACCGGCAGATATTCGGTCTTCAGATAATCGCGCAGCCGCACCAGCGCCGGATTTACCTTGCCGCCGACGGCAGCGGCATAGGCGGTTTTGAGCCGCGCCTGGTCGGCGGCCGGCACGGTGTCGGGGAACTTGGCCACCGGCTTCATCATGACCGCGTCGTCGAGCTTGGGCGCCAGCAAATTGTCGAGCTGGTCGATGACATTCTGTACGACGAGTTTCGGCTGGACCACGCCGGCGCTGGCGCCCTGGCGGAAGCGGGCGATGGCAGCGTCGAGATAGGTGACGAAGCCGTCCATCCGCTTCAGCCCGTCATCGTAATCCTTGACGGTCTTGAAGGGCGCGGCGCCTTCACCTGACTGGAGCTCGGGGAAAAACGTGTGGAAACCGGTGAAATGATCGATCGGGCGGCCGATGGTGGCGGCGACAATCGCCGGCTCGAAGGCGCGCAGATCGTTGCTGCGCTGCCATTTGAAGACATCGTAGCTGACCCGGTCATTGGCATTGAGGGCGTTGCGATCGACCGCGGCAAGCGCCTTCAGGTCGTCCTCGACGGCCTTTTTCTCGGCGGCGAGATAGGCATCGGAGATATAGTCGCCGAACTGGTCGGCGCGCCGCATGTCGCCGCGGAAGAGCCCGAAGATCGGGTTGCGGGCCAACTGGGCCTCGTCGCTGGCGTTGAACAGCGCGCGCAGCTGCCCCGCCGGCGTGGCGGTGCTGGCAGCGGGCGGGGATTGGGCAGACGCCGGCTGCGCGGACAGCGGGGACAACAGGCAGGCGGCAAGCAAAAGCGAACGGATACGCATGGCCAACTCCGGGTTTGTGTGTCGCCTCTATAATACGCTGGCGGCAGCGCGCAATCAGTCGGCGACCTTGCCGCGCGCCATCACCCATTTGACCCGCGCCAGCTGCCCGGCATCGGCGAGCGGATCGCCATCGACGGCGATGATGTCGGCGGCCTTGCCCGGCGCCAGCGTGCCGGTTTCGTTCGAAAGCCCCAGCAGCTCGGCGGCGCCGCTGGTGGCGGACACGAGCACGGCGCGCGGCGTCATGCCGCCGTACTTGACCATCTGCCCGGCCTCCTCGCCGTTACGGCCATGTTCGTAGACGGCGCTGTCGGTGCCATAGGCGATGCGCACCCCGGCCTTGACCGCCGCCGCCAGCGCCTTGCCGCGGATCGCCAGCGTCTCGCGAACCTTTTTCTCCACCGTCGGCGTGTAGATGCCCTTGCCGAGCCGGTCTTCGATGCCGACCAGCGCCATCAGGGTCGGCACATACCAGGTCTTGTTGGCGACCATCACCTTGACGGCGGCGTCGTCGGCAAAGGTGCCATGTTCGATCGAATCGACCCCGGCGCGCGATGCCGCCTCGATGCCGCGCGCGCCATGGGCGTGAGCGGCGACCTTTAGCCCCAAAGTATGCGCGGTGCTGACGATCGACACCATCTCGGCATCGCTGAAATGCTGGCCGAGCCCACGGCCCTGCTGGCTCAGCACGCCGCCGGTGGCGGTGATCTTGATGACATCGGAGCCGCCGCGCGAAAATTCGCGCACCCGCGCCGCGCATTGGTCGGCGCCGGTGCAGGTGTTGTTGCCCGACAGCGCCGCGTTGACCTCGGGCCGATAGCCCGAGACATCGCCATGGCCACCGATGATCGAGATCGCGGTGCCGGCGGCGATGATGCGCGGGCCGGGGAACAGCCCTTCGTTGATGGCATCGCGCACCGCGAATGCGGCCTGCGGGGCGGCACCGAGTTCGCGCACCGTGGTGAACCCGGCTTTCAGTGTGATGCGCGCATTGGCAAGGCCGTTGGCGACGGTGCGTTCGTTGGTCTCGATGGCTTCGTTCCAGAACGGCTTGTCGGGGCCGCCGCCGAGATGGACATGGGTGTCGATCAGGCCCGGCAGCAGCGTGCGCGACGACTGGTCGATGACGGTGGCGCCCGCCGGGATCGGCGCCGCCGCGTCGTTGATCGCGGTGATGCGGCCATCGGTGACGATGATCGTCGATGCCCCGCGTGCGGGCTGGCTGGCATCGGTGATGACATGGCCGGCGCGGATGGCGATGGTTTCGGCAACGGCGGGTACGGCGAGGCCGACGAGCGCGGCAGCGGCAAGATGCAGTTTCATATGGCCCCCAGTGACGAGATCTGATGTCGCCACAGCCTTAGCCGCGGATGCCCGGCGGGGGAAACCCTGCTTGCACAGACCCGGCGGAGCCGCCAGAACAGGGCGCGGAAACGGTGCCGCAGAGCACCGCCAGGAACGTCGCAATCTGGGAGGACATGTGAGAGTCAGGAACGGCGCGCTTGCGGCTTTTGTCGCGCCATGCCTGCCGATCGCGGCCGTCGGCCTGCCGGTTGTCGTCTATCTGCCGCCCTATTACGCCGGCACACTCGGGCTCGACATCGCCATCGTCGGGATGCTGTTCTTCCTCGTCCGCATCATCGACGTGCCGATGGATCCGATCATCGGTCATCTCGTCGATCGCACCCATGGCCGCTTCGGCCGCTTCCGGCCTTGGCTCGCCGCCGGCGCGCTGATGATGATGGCGGGGGTGTTCGCGGTGTTCATGGCCGAACCCGGCCTCGGGCCACCGCGTGCGCTGGCCGGGCTGTTGCTGATGTACCTGGGCTTTTCAGCAGCACTGGTCTCGCACACCGCCTGGGGGGCGGTGCTGTCGGACAATTATCACGAACGCTCGCGGATCTTCGGCGCCTGGCAAATGACCAACCTCGCCGGGCTGTTCCTGATCCTCGCCGTGCCGCCCGCTGCCCAATGGCTCGCCGGCAGCAAGGATGCGGCGGTCGGCGTCCATGCGATGGGCTGGACGATCATCATCGTTTTGCCACTCACAGTCGTGTGGAACCTGGTGAGCGTGCCCGAGCCCGATCGCGTCGCTCGCGGCCACCATCGTATCGGTGATATCTTCGGGGTGATGCGGCTGCCGCTGCTGCGCCGGCTGCTGCTTGCCGACCTGTTGTCGAGCCTGGCGCCAGGGCTTTCGGGGGCGCTGCTGCTGTTCTTTTTCGAGGCGGCGCGCGGCTATCCGCCGGCGCAGGCGAGCACGCTGCTGCTGTTTTATTTCGCCGCCGGGCTGGTGGCGGCGCCCGTTTGGGTGCGCATTGCCCGCCGCCATTCCAAGCATCGCGCCATCACCTGGGCGCTGCTGATCTATGCCGTATTGCAAACCGCGACGATGCTGATCCCGCGCGACAATTTCCCGCTGGCGGCGCTGGGCATGGCGCTGGCCGGCCTCCCCGCCGTTGCACCAGCGTTCCTGATGCGCGCCATGCTCGCTGACCTGTCGGAAGCGGAAACGGTGCGCACCGGGCAGGACCGGACGGCGCTGTTTTACGCCGCGCTCGTGGCGGTGCAAAAGCTTGGCTATGCGATTCCCGTCGGCGCCAGCTATGCGATCCTTGGCCTGATCGGGTTCGTGCCAAAGCTCGGCGAGGCCAATACGCCGGCTGCAATCGATGGGCTGGTGGCGCTGTTCGTGCTGCCGCCGGCCGTGCTCGCGGTGGCGGCGGCGCTGGTCGTGCGCGGCTGGCCGATCGATGCCGCCGTCCAGGCGCGCAATGCCGAGGCACTGGCGCGCTAGTACGGGGCGGAACCGCGCGGCGGGTTCGCTTGTTCAGGTGGTGCTGAACAACCAAAGGGCACCACCATGAACCCCATTCGCAACGGACTGCTCGCGCTGGCCACCGTCACCACGCTCGCGGGCTGCACCACCGATCAATATGGCAACCAGCGCGCTTCGCGTGAACTGAAGGGCGCCGGCATCGGTGCAGCTGGCGGCGCTGCTGTCGGCGCCTTGACCGGTGGCGACGTCCTCGCTGGCGCTGCGATCGGCGCGGCTGCCGGGGCCATCATCGGCGCGGTGACCAATGACCGCAACCGCTATGAGGACCGCAATGGCTACCGCACCTATTACGAGCCCAACGGTCGCCCCTATCGTTACGACAACAATAATCGCAAGCGCTACCTGTCGCGTTAAATGCGCGTGAGCTCGCGGTGGCACGGTTGACGCCGTCGCCCGCTCTGCCCATGAAACCCCGGCGAGTCCCAGCATCGGACCGCCGGGGAGACATGCCATGAAGCTGCACGATTCGATCGGTCCCAACCCGCGCGTGGTGCGCATGGCCATCGCCGAAAAGGGTATGACCATCGATACTGTCACCGTCGACCTTATGGCCGGTGAAAACCGCCAGGCCGGCTATATGTCAAAGGTGCCGACCGGCGGCCTGCCCGGGCTTGAGCTCGACAACGGCAGCTGCATTGCCGAAATCACCGCGATCGCCGAATATCTGGAAGACATCCAGCCGGTGCAGCCGATCATCGGCAGCACACCCGAAGAACGCGCCGAAACCCGCATGTGGACCCGGCGGATCGATCTC
>JANOCM010000275.1:0-2409 GCA_031412175.1 Alphaproteobacteria bacterium | reverse complement strand
CCGGCAAAGGGGATGGTCTGGCGGATCCAGTAGCTGGTGTCGGCGCCGGCGAACTGCGGGTTTTCGAAGATTGCGTCGAAGCCGGTTTCCCTGTCGTCATAGGGATCGGAATCGCCCGAGGCATAGAGGCCCGACAGCCGGACGCGGATCCAGTCGAAGTCGATCGACGGCTCGGCGGCGAGGAACAAGGCGCGGATCTTCGCCGGCCGGCTGGTGAAGAAGGAATTGCGGTCGGTGCCGATCGCATATGTCGCGCTGGCGGTCAGGTTGATCCGGCCGACATGGCCATCGGCGTTGTAGCCGAGATAGACGACATCATATTCACGCGGGCGCAGGTCACCGAGCAGCGCCGGGCGCACCGGAAAGCCGTTGGTATCGACCTGGATGGTGTCGCGTTCGCGGTTGCGGTTGTAGATGACGCTCAATTGCGAGGTCAGTCCCGGCACCGGCAGATCCTGGCGATAGATGTTGGCGGCGAACACCCAGTCGTCGCGCAGCGGGCGCACGACGTCGTTGAGGCCGGAGTTGGTGTCCTTCTCCAGCCGCGCGAAAGCCGCAAGGTTGTACTGCACCCGGTTGTTGTCGCGGGTGCCGAAAACCCGCACCCCGAGCTGGTTGTCCTGGAACAGGAAGCCGCGGAAATCCGATGAAAACGGCTGGATGCCGATGCGCACCGAATCGAAATCATAGCGGTCCGAGGTGTTGCGCAGGTGATAGTCGAAAAAAAGCTCCTGGACGCCGATGAAGACGTCGGTGCGATAGCTCGGATTGGTCGGCTTCACATCGAGGATGCGTTTTTCGCTGACATCGACATGGTTGACCTGGAAGGCGATCGCGGCGCGCAGCTCGAACTCGGGCGGCTTGAACGCGGTCGAGCCCTTGGTCAGCGCGGCGCCGAGGATGAAGGTCTGGACGAATACCGCCGAATGCTGGCGGCCGAAGACATCGTTGTTGCCGGGGCGTTCGGTCGTTTGCACGCCGACCGGCTGCGGGAAACTGCGCGGCTCGGCGACCGTGTCGCTGATCGCCGACAGTTCGAGGAACAGGTCGTGGGTGCCGCACAAGGGGCGATCGCCCTTCAGCGTGTTCTGGTTGTACGGGTCGCGCCAGTTCGATTTGACGAGACCGAGGGTTTCGACGAGCCGCCAGCGATCGGGGATGCCGATATGGTCGCGCGGAAAATCGCCGGGCTGCGGCGGACTGAGCGCGCCGGGGTTCGCCTGGGTGACGGCGTCGGGCAGTTTTGGATCGTTGAGGCCCGGCACGCGGCGCCCGGTGAGCGGTGCCAGCGCCGGATCGGCGGGGCTGGCGGCCGCCTCCGGTTCGGCAGCGCGTTCCGTACCGGGTTCGAGCTTGCCATAACAATCGAACCATTTCGAAAACACGCCCGCCTGCACCGGCGCGGCGCCAGCCAGCAGCAGCGCGGTGGCGGGCACGCTAAACCCCCTGGCAGACATTTTGCTCGGCCGTGTCGAGGAAGGGCGCAAACGGGCAGCCGACGAAGCGCAGCCGCACGCCGTTGGTGCCGGCGACCGGCACGATGACCTGGTCGCTGCGGATGCTCGCCGGCGGCAGCCCGATGCCGCCGACCCGCAAGCCGGCGTTGACCGTGCCGAGGAACGCCACCATGTCATCCTGGTCGATGCCGTCGCCCGACACGCCGATGGCGCCGACCAAAGTGTTGCCGCGATAGACCGGCACCGCACCGGGGAAAATCTGCAGGCCGTTCGCCAGCCGGTTGCCGCCATCGGGGGTGGGCGCGATGAAGGTGCAGCGCGCCGGGCTGGTGCCGCCGAGCACCTGCACGAGGTTGGGCTCGATCAGCGCCGACTGCAGCCCGGTCGAGAACGGCGAGAATTGCGCGATCGGGCGGGATAATGGCCCGTTGGGTTTCGACACCTCGCCGTCGGGGAACTAGGGACGGGCGAGGTTGCCGATGGCGCGGTTCGACACCGCGATCTTGCCCGACAGGAGATCGGTGCTGCCCATGAAGGCGTTGGTGCGCGCGACGAAATCGCGGACATTGGCATCGGGCGTGCCATTCGCCCTGGTCGCCGCGGCCAGGTCCGACGCGGCGAAGCGGCCCGACAGGAACGCCACGCTGCGCGCCTTTTGCAGCGACACGTCGATGCCGAAAATGGGCGCATCGGGCGACCGCACCACGCCCAACGCCGCACCGCGGGTATCGACGACCGAAATCGACACCTGGGCGCGGCTGTCGAGCGGCTGGCGGATCTGGGCGCGCGCCCGCGCCATGACCTTGAAGGCTTCCTCGAGCAGCGCGCGAACTTCGGCGGCGCTGAGCGGCGTTCCGGCCTCGGCGGCATCGGTGCCGGCGCGCACCGGAAAGCGGTTGTTGCCGGCGCCATCGCTCAGCACATAGGCGTCGGGGTGGTTGAATTCGGCGCC
>JANOCM010000274.1:0-4878 GCA_031412175.1 Alphaproteobacteria bacterium | reverse complement strand
CGGTTCTGCTCGGTGATGTAGAACGCGTCGCCCTTCACCGCCGGCGATCCGACGACCATCGTGCCGCCTTGGGAAATGGGAACACCGAACCCCGCTAGAGTGGTGTTGTTGCCATCGCAGATCGGGTTGCCATCGTCATCGAAGGTCCGGCTGTAGGAACAGGCCTCTGTGTAGCCTGCAGCATCTTGCAGGCCCAACGTCGAGTAATCATCGTTAATCTCGTTTTTCTGGCGCTGGTAGAAAGCGCCGACAGTAACATCGAACGGCCAGCTTTTCGGGGTTGTCAGCCTGACTTCCTGGGTGAAGATGCGGTCGTTGCGATCACCGCGGTAGAATTGCTGCGGGTTGAGCAACGTCGAACAGCGGAGCGTCGCACCCGCGCCCGTGCACCCGGCCTTGTCGAAGAACTGCAGGTAGCTTTCATAGCCGGGGCCGAAGCCATCATAGGCGACGGTGTAGTAGGTATAATCGTTCAACAACTTGGTGTTGCGCCGGAAATAGCCGGTGGCCGACACGACGTCCCAGTCGCCGATATGGCCGTGTATGCTCATCTGCGCCTGGTACCAGCGGTCATCCTGGCGGGTCTGGCTGTAGTCATGGACCTGCAGGTCGCCGACCTTGGGATCGAAGCCGAAATAGCCGCGCGAAATCTGCCGCTGCGCGGTGATCTGCGGGTTGAACGACCAGCCGTCCGCAGGCTCCCACAGCAGCCCGAGGCGGCCGCCATACTCGTCGATCGAGTTGTAATTGTCCTTGGCGATCGCCGCGTTGTCGAGCGTGAAGCTGGTCAGCGGATTGTTGTCACCGAGCAGCAGGACGGCCGGCGAACCATCGGCAAACTTGCCGTTGTTGGGCGTGTTGTCGATGTAGCCACCTTCGCGGCGGTAATAGCCCATTGCCCGCACCGCCAGCGTCTCGGTGACCGGGACATTGACGAAGCCCTGCGCCTGGCCGCCGAAATCGCCCTTGCCGAACTTGTTGGCTTCAAGATCGTAACCGGCCTCGAACTTGGTGAGATCGGGCTTGTTGGTGATGATGCGCAGCGTGCCGGCGAGCGAGCCTGCCCCGAACAATGTTCCCTGCGGCCCGGACAGCGCCTCGATACGCTCGACATCGTAAATGTGGATATCCGGCACATCGGGCCGGTTGATGGCGATGTCGTCGAGATAATAGCCGACCGAAGGATAGGCGCCGCCCGCCGGCACGATGCCACGGAAATAGACCTCGGTCCGGCCCGGGCCGAGCCCGGCGAACGATATCGAGGGCAGCAAGGCCGCAAAATCCGTCAGGCCCTTCACTTGCCGCTGCGCGAGCACATCGCTGCTCAGCGCCTGCATCGAGATCGGCACCTTCTGGATGCTTTCGGCCGAGCGGGTCGCGGTGACGACAATCTCCTCCAGGCCGCTGTCATTCGGCGCGGCAGCGACAGCGGCATCGGCGGCCACGGCATCGGCGGCGAGCGCCGGATGGCCGAGGCCCGACAGGATGGTCGTCAGGCTGAGCAGCCCGAGAAGGCGCGAGTGGCGGCGAGTTGGCATGTTCATGATCGAGACCCCTTTGTTAAGCTGAGTCCCTCCCCCGATCGCAGCGTTTCGCCGCAGCATATGCATCCGGGCTGCGCCACCGGCGAGGCGCCGTTTTCGGCGTCACTCTCAACGGCTGCAGGCCGCACAATCAGTTCGTGGACGCACTACCCACACCGACCTTCGCAAGTCGCTGCGGCCGCATTGAAACGCTTGAACTTACTGATGACCTTTTGTCCTCTTGACGTTGCGTGGACGTTATAATGCTGCAACAAACCGCATAGTCAATGCTCCATTTACCCCATGCCGGCGCGCCGATTGTGCAGCTGCGAAATCCGGTTTACTGCGCTTTGTCGACGATTGGGACCGCAATGCCAGCCACGAGCACGCCAGCATCACCGGCCGGTCCGCCGGCACTGGAACCGGGGCTGGCGCAGGCGCTCGCCACGGCGACACAGCTGCTCGACAGCCAGCCGGCAGCGGCTCTGGCGGCGGCGCAGCAAGTCCTTGCCCAGGCCCCTGCGCTGCCCCATGCCGAGCTGCTGGCGTGCCAGGCGCTGCGCCGACTTGGCGAGGCCGATACGGCGCTGCCCCGGCTGGCGGCGCTGGCGAAAGCCCAGCCGAACGTCCCGGCGGTGACATGGGAACTGGCGCAGGCGGCGAGCGCGACCGGCGATACCGAACAGGCGATTGCCGCGCTGGAACGCCTGACCCGGCAATTGCCGGCGGTACCCGATGGCTGGTTCCTGCTGGCCCGCGAATTGCGCAAGGCCGGCCGCACCGAAGCCGGCTGGCGGGCCGACCTGGCCGCCATCCACGCCACCTCGCGCGATCCGGAACTGATCGAGGCGGCGGTCGCGATGAACAATGGCCGGCTCGACGCTGGCGACGGGCTGCTGGCGAAGCGGTTGCAGCGATTGCCCGACGATCCCGCCGCCTTGCGCCTGTCGGGCGAAATCCAGTGGCGGCGCGGCGACATGACCGCGGCGCTGGCGCTGGTCGAACGCGCCGTTGCAGCGGCGCCCGGTTTCGACCTGGCGCGCGAATTCCTGATCCGGCTGCTGATGCAGACCAATCGCCTGTCGGAGGCGCTGGTCCACGCCGAAACGCTCGGCGGCTCGCCGGTGAAGAGCCCCGGCTACGACCTTGTCAGGGCGTCGGTGCTGGTGCGGCTGGGCGAACAGGAACCGGCGCGCGGCATCTACGAACGGCTGCTGGCGGCGCACCCCGGCCAGCCCCAGGTCTGGCAGAATCTCGGCCATGTGCTGAAGACTTTGGGCAGGCAGGCGGCAGCGGTCGAGGCCTATCGCCAGGCCGTCACCCGCCAGCCGACGATGGGTGAAGCCTGGTGGAGCCTTGCCAATCTGAAGACGGCACAGCTCGGCGCCGCCGACATCGCCGCGATGACGGCAGCATTGGCCGTTGCCGAGCAGGAGGAGGACATCTTCCACCTGCACTTCGCGCTGGGCAAGGCGCTCGAGGATGCGAAGGACCATGCCGCCTCCTTCCGTCACTATTCGGAGGGCAATCGCCGGCGCCGGGCGCTCATTCGCCACGACGCCGACGCCTTTTCCGCCGAAGTGGCGGCGACCGCCGGCGCGTTCACGGCGGCGTTCATCGCCGAACGTGGCGACGGCGGCTGCCTGGCCCCCGATCCGATCTTCATCGTCGGGCTGCCGCGTTCGGGATCGACGCTCGTCGAGCAGATATTGTCGAGCCACTCGCAGGTCGAAGGCACGATGGAACTGCCGGAAATGATGATGATCGCCAGCCGGCTGCAATCGCGCGTCGACGATGGCGAATTTGCCGATTTCGGCGCGATGATCGCCGCGCTGACGCCCGCCGACCGGCTGCGGCTGGGGGAAGAATATCTCGAGCGCACGCGTATCCACCGCCGCACCGACCGGCCGCTGTTCATCGACAAGATGCCCAACAACTGGCAGCACGTCGGGCTGATCCGGCTGGTGCTGCCCAATGCGCGAATCATCGACGCGCGCCGCCACCCGCTGTCGTGCTGCTTTTCGGGCTGGAAACAGCATTTCGCGCGCGGCCAGACCTTTTCCTACGATCTTGCCGACATCGGCCGCTATTACCGCGACTATGTCGGGCTGATGGCCGCCTTTGACGCGGCGGCGCCCGGCGCGGTGCACCGCGTCTTCTATGAAGCCATGGTCGCCGACACCGAAAACGAAGTCCGCCGGCTGCTTGCGTATCTCGGCCTGCCCTTCGAGCCGGCGTGTCTCGAATTCTACAACAACGATCGCGCCGTGCGCACCGCCAGTTCCGAACAGGTCCGCCAGCCGATCTTCACCGATGGCATCGAGCAGTGGAAACACTATGAAGCCTGGCTCGGCCCGCTGGTGGCCGCGCTGGGGCCCGTCCTGCCCGCCTATCCGGCCGTGCCGCAGCCATAGGCTTGCGGGTTCGTGGCTGCGACAGCGCGGCGCTCAATCCGCACCCTTGCTCCGTGTCGCGATCAGATCAGCGACGATGCGGTCGAGCGCCGCCTGGCCCGGCAACTGGCAGCCTTAGCGCATCACTTCGGTGCGGGTTTCGGCCACCGACAGGCCGGCCTGCTCGCGCAATATGGCGGCGGCTTCGGCCTCGGTCATCGCCAGGCCGTTGAGGACGGTATCGACGACCAGCCGCACCGCCATGAAGCCTTGGTCCTGCACCATGTCGTAGCGGTCGATATCGTCGTCGGCGATGCCGAGTTCGCCGGCCAGCGTCGTCGCATAGACCGCCCAGCCTTGAAAAGAACGACGCCGGTAGGTCGCGCAGCAATGGCGCCACCTTGGACCCGCGCGCTTCCATCAGGTCGTACTGGTAGAAATGGCCGGGCAGCCCCTCGTGCCACGCCAGCGTGCCGGCACCCAGCATCGGCCGACCGGGCGCGCCATTGTAAAAATAGATGCCGGCGTCACCGGGTTTGGCCGGCAACTGGAACCACCCAAAGGTGACGCTGGCCTCCAGCGCCGCGGGCATCGGCATGGTTTTGAACCGGCTGACTGGCTGGTGGACGAACAGTTTCGGCAACATTGGCGCCATGCGGGCAGCAGCGGCGTCGATGCGCCTGCCGTAATCGGCGCGCGTTGCCGATAGGAGGTCGGGACGACTGGCCTTGATGAAGGCTTCGAAGCCGCCGGCGTCGCCGCGACCGTAGTTGTCGAATCCCTGCACCGGCGGCCCGAAATGCATTGTCGGCGCCGTGCCGCGCCATGCTAGGAACCGGCGCGAGGGAGACATACGCAATGGCAAATGTGGCAATCATCGGCCTGCCGACCGATGCCAACAGCAGCTTTCTGAAGGGGCCGGCCAAGGCACCGCCGCTGGTCCGTGCGATGATCGGCAGCGA
>JANOCM010000273.1:0-8596 GCA_031412175.1 Alphaproteobacteria bacterium | reverse complement strand
GGAGCCGTGATCCCGCGACCCGCGCCCGATCGGCGGCCGGGTTCCTTGCCCTCTACGGCGCCAGCGTCGCGCTGTTCGCCAGCGCCATGACGATGATCGCCGGTCACTAGCGCCGCCCTCGCACCTCTCGCAGCTATTGCCGCAGCCGCGCTGCGCCGACACTGCGTTCCGGACTGAACCGGGGAGGCGCACCATGACCAGCAACCGCCAATGGCTTTTGCGTGCCCATCCGCGCGGCCGGCCGTTCCAGGACGGCGATTTCGAGCTGGTCGACGCCCCCCGCCCCGCCGCCGGGCCCGGCCAGGTGCTGCTGCGGACGCGCTGGCTCGGCTTCGATCCGGCGCAAAAGGGTTGGGCCGAAAACATCGCCGACTATGTCGCGCCGCTCAATCTGGGCGACGTCATGCGCGGCTCCGGCATCGCCGAGGTTGTCGAAAGCCACAATCCGAAATTCGCGCCCGGTGACCTCCTCGCCGGGCTGACCGGCTGGACCGAATGGCTGGTGTCCGATGGCACCGGCCTGGAAAAATGCCACCCCGGCCTACCGCCGGTTGCGATGCTGTCGATCCTCGGCACCACCGGCATGACCGCCTGGTGCGGACTGTTCAAGCTGGGGGCGCCGCGGCCGGGCGATACCGTGGTCGTCTCAGGCGCGGCCGGCGCCACCGGATCGATGGTCGGGCAATTGGCGCGCATTGCCGGGGCCCGTGCCATCGGCATCGCCGGCGGCGCCGACAAATGCCGCTGGCTGGTCGACGAGGCCGGCTATGACGCCGCCATCGACTACAAGGCCGAAGACGTGCCGGCGCGATTGAAGGCGCTCGCCCCCGGCGGCGTCGATGTGGTGTTCGACAATGTCGGCGGCCCGATCCTCAACGCCATGCTCGGCAGCATCGCCACTGGGGCGCGGGTGGTGATCTGTGGCGGCATCAGCCGCTATCAGCTCGGCCGGATGCCGGCGGGGCCCGAAAACTACTTCAACCTCGTGTTCCGCCGCGCCTCGATGCACGGCTTCATCGTCACCGACTGGGCGGCCGAATTCCCGGCTATCCGCAAACGGGTGGCGGCGCTGGTCGATGCCGGCCGGCTGGAATGGCGCTATGACGAACAACAGGGTTTCGAAAACGCCCCCGCGACGCTGGCGCGGCTGTTCGCCGGCGCCAACCGCGGCAAGCAGGTGCTCAAACTTTAATCCGGCGTCGTGTCACGCAATTGCAATTCAACGTGGTTAACATCCCGTAACGAACCAAGGGGTCACGCCATGCGCCATATTCTGCTCGCCGCCATTGCTGCGGCGGCTCTCGCCGTTCCGGCCAGCGCCGCCATCACTTTTGCCGGCAAGATCGATGTGGCCGGCAACGCCACCGACCTCGCCACCCTCGGCAATGGCCCCAATCTCAACCGGCTCAGCTTCGGCTCCGACCTCATCTACAACCCCGGCAACAACACCTTCTACGGCATCAGCGATCGTGGCCCCGGCGGCGGCACCATCGACTGGGCGCCGCGGGTCGAAGCCTTCAAGGTCGATGTCGCCGCCAACGGCGCGATCAGCAATTTCCAGCTCACCCAGACGACGGTTTTCAAGCAGGCCAATGGCCAGGTCTTCAGCGGCCTGTTGCCGAGCCTGCTGCCCGGCGGCGCCGGCGTGCTCGGCAATGCGCTCGATTCGGAAGGCATCGTCCGGCTGAAGAACGGCCATTTCCTCGTCTCCGACGAATATGGCCCGTCGATCTACGAGACCAAGGCCGATGGCACCTTCATCCGCGCCTTCACCCAGCCGGCGAACGTGCTGCCCAAGGTCGGCGGCAACCCCGATTTCGCCAACGCCGTGAACACCGGCCGCCAGGATAATCGCGGCTATGAAGGCCTGACCATCAACGCCGACGGCACCAAGGCCTGGGCCATCCTGCAGGATCCGCTGCAGGAAGACGGCACCGGCACCAACCCCGGCCGCCGCAGCCCCAACCTCCGCATCGTCGAATTCGACATGGCGACCGGCCAGCCCACCGCGCAATATGCCTATCAGCTCGAAAGCCTCGCCAGCATCAACGCCCGCATCCCCGGCACCGCCGAAGATTTCGGCGCGACCGCGCAAGGGCGCAACATCGGTGCCTCGTCGATCACCTGGATCGGCGGCACCTCCTTCCTGGTCATCGAACGCGACAACCGCGGCCAGGGCCCCGACAATCTGCTCGCCGGTCCGCTGGCGACCGTCGGCAGCAAGCGCATCTACCTCATCGACATCGCCGGTGCGACCGATGTCTCGGCGATCAGCTTTGCCGGCAGCAACGCGCTGCCGGGCGGCGTGACGCCGGTCAGCAAGACCTTGTTCCTCGATGTCCAGGCCGCGCTGGTCGCCGCCGGCGAGATCATCCCCGAAAAATTCGAAGGCCTCGCCATCGGGCCGCGGCTGGCGGGCGGCGGCTTCGCCATCATGCTCGCCACCGACAACGACTTTTCGGTGACGCAGAACGGCAGCTTCGTGCAGTTCGACGTCTGCACCGGCGGTGGCACGACGACCCAGATCACGCTCGGCGACGCCTGCCCCGATGGCCAGGCGCTGGTGCCGTCGCGGCTCTACAGCTTCGCCGTCACCGGCGCCGACGCGGCGCTGTTCGATGCCTCGCTGGTCGCCGTGCCCGAGCCTGCCAGCTGGGCGATGCTGATCGCGGGCTTCGGCCTGACCGGCGCTGCCCTCCGCCGCCGCCGGGCGGTGGTGGCCTGAAACGCTTCCGCCGCCGGGCGGTGGCGGCCTGACGCGCTTGCGGCGGCGCCGATAAGCGCTAAACCGGCCCCGTTACAGCAGCGGAGACGGGTGTGCAGACAATCGGGGTTATCGGTGCCGGCCTGATGGGCAATGGCATCGCGCATGTCGCGGCGCTTGCCGGCTATCAGGTCATCCTGTCCGATGTCGAAATGGCGCGCGCCGAGGCAGCACGGGCGACGATCGCCAAGAATCTCGGGCGCGGCGTCGCCCGGGCGGTCATCACGCAAGGGGAAGCCGATGGCGCGCTGGCGCGGATCAGCCTGACCACCGACAATGCCGCCTTTGCCGATGCCGACCTGGTCATCGAAGCGGCGACCGAGAACGAGGCGGTGAAAAAGACGATCTTTGCCGGGTTGCAGTTGAAGCCCGACGCGCTGCTCGCCACCAACACCTCGTCGATCTCGATCACGCGGCTGGCGGCGGCAACCGACCGTCCCGACCGTTTCACCGGGCTGCATTTCTTCAACCCGGTGCCGCTGATGACGCTGGTCGAGATCATCCCCGGCCTCGCCACGTCGGACGCGACCAAGGCGGCGATGCACGCCTTTGCCGGCCGCATCGGCAAGACCGCGATCGAGGCCGCCGACAGCCCGGCGTTCATCGTCAACCGCATCCTCTGCCCGATGCTCAACGAGGCGATCTTTGCGCTGGGCGATGGCGTCGGCAGCGTGGTCGACATCGATACCGGGCTGAAGCTTGGCGCCAACCACCCGATGGGGCCGCTGACCCTCGCCGATTTCGTCGGGCTCGACACTTTGCTTAGCATCATGAAGGTGATGCAGGAAGCCACCGGCGACCCCAAATACCGCCCGGCGCCGCTGCTGGTGAAGTATGTCGAGGCCGGCTGGTTCGGGAAAAAATCGGGTCGCGGCTTCTACGATTATTCGGGGCCGGAGCCGGTGCCGACGCGGTAGAGGCGCGCCGGATTTGCGTTTGATTTCAACGCTGTCACGCTTAAGGCTATACTAAAGCTACACCATTGGCGGGACTTGCCGACGCTGGCCGCGCGATCCTCATTGGTCCACTACGGAGCAGCAGCATTGCGAGCGTTCGGAATGGCGCGCCGTCATGCGAGCGCTGGTCGATCTCGTTCACCCAATCATTGTTGGTCAGCGCGCCATTTTCGTCTTGCCTGGTTGGCGGCGAGTGCGATCACGACGCTTCCGAGGATGAGCCAAGCCAATCCAGCACCATGAAAGACGTCGGTTTGGGCAGACTTTGCAAAGATCACCGCCACGCCCATAGCGGCAAACAGGGCTAATTGACCGTAGGTCACTTTCGACAACGCGACGGCGCGCGCTTCCATTTTCCTCAGCGGAGGTCCTTCGGGCGGTCGACCCCGCAGGCGGCGCGCTGGCGTATTCCATGCCCAGTAGAAGAACGCCCTGAACAGAACAACGACTGTGCCAATCACAAGCCAGATTGCGACGTTCGTCGAGGAACGGTCAGCATGTGGAACGAGCCATGCCAAGACCAGCAGCTGAACAACAAGAGCCGGAAATATGGCCCATGTTGCATAGCGAATTCGCGCGTTGAACGATGAGACAAAGTCGTCCCGTTCAAGTTCACTTACTCGGATCGGCGCGCCCTTCTGGCGCTTTCGATAGACAACTCCATCCGGATCAGTCGAGAACTGCGCCTCGAAGGCCTGCCGAACGCGATCCAAATGGGAGTTGCTAAACATATCGAAAAGTAGCGGGACATCTTGCAGCCCGCAATGCCTGCTTCACGCAAAGATGCGCGAACAGCTAGCTTCTGTCATTGTGACGACGTGGCAGAGCTGCGCCGGATTCACGTTTTATTTCAACGCTGTCACGCTTAAGGCTACACTAAAGCTACACCATTGACGGGTCAACGCCGCGCACCTCTCCCCACCGCCATTGGCTGTAGGACGGGGACGGAGACGGAGGTCCGCTATGGTTGGTGGGTTCAATGGATCGTCGCAACACTTCATTCTGATGATGGGATGGAGTTGACCGATGAAGCAGCGACGGCGGATATATTACTCGGCTTCCCAGCGTGCCGAGATTTGGGATCGATGGCAGCGCGGCGAGTCGATGAGTTCGATCGGTCGCGGCTTTGAGCGGGAGTCGTCGTCGATTTTCTCGGTGCTCTCGCCATCGGGCGGGATCCGTCCGCCGGATCGGAAGCGATCGCGGTTTGCGCTCAGCCTGATCGAGCGCGAAGAGATATCCAGAGGACTGGTCGCCGGCCGCTCATTACGGGCGATTGCCGCCCAGCTTGGCCGTGCGCCATCAACGGTCAGCCGCGAGGTTGGTCGGGGTGGTGGCGCCGATCGGTATCGCGCCACGCTATCGGATCAATCGGCATGGGACCGTGCGTCGCGTCCAAAGCGCTGCAAGCTGGCTTGTCACCCAAGTTTGCGGCAGACAGTATCGCGCAAGCTGCGCCGCAAATGGTCGCCTGAGCAGATTGCGGGCTGGCTCAAGCAAAGCTTTCCGGACGAAGACCAGCATCGCGTGTCGCACGAGACGATCTACAAAAGCCTGTATATTCAGACGCGTGGTGTTCTGAAAAAGGAGCTTCTCGAGCATCTGCGCGCCAAGCGCACGATCCGCCGCTCGCGCCATGCCAGCCTGAAGCGGGACGGGCTTGGCCAGATCACCAACGCAATATCGATCAGCGAAAGGCCTGCGTCGATCGAGGATCGCGCTGTGCCGGGGCATTGGGAAGGCGATCTCCTGGCAGGATCGCGCAACAGTTACATCGCGACGCTCGTCGAGCGCCAGTCGCGCTATGTGATGCTGATCAAGGTCGCCAACAAGGATACCGACAGCGTCGTGTCGGCGCTGATCAAACAGGCGCGCAAATTGCCGCGCGACCTCTATCAATCGCTCACCTGGGACCGCGGCAAAGAGCTTGCTGACCACCAGCGCTTCACTCTGGCCACCAGAGTCGACGTGTATTTTTGCGACCCCAGCAGCCCTTGGCAACGCGGCACGAACGAAAACACCAACCGCCTGTTGCGACAGTACCTCCCCAAAGGCACCGACCTATCTGTCTTCAGCCAGGCCAAGTTGAGCGCAATCGCACGCCAGCTCAATGAAAGACCGCGCAAAACGTTGCATTTTCATACGCCAGCTGAAATGTTCGCGAAGAGTGTTGCAGCGACCCATTGAACCCACCTTGGTTAGCGGACCTTGCCACGGACGCTTAGGTAAGCCCGCTGTTTGGTTTCATCGTCGCTCGTGTAGACGGTGTCGGGCGTATCGTCGTAGCTTTTACCGAACTCGCCGTAGGCTCGCTCCTCGAAGAGACGCATTGCTTCACGCCAAGAGCTCGACCAAATTTCAAACTCGAAGCGAATTTCAGGCCAAATTTTAGCTCTGAGCAGGTCACTTTCACCGCTCACCGGTCCAAACCGCCCGTGAGCCTCGTTCCGCCAAAATTCGTGCAATATGTCGGGCATATCAGGGTACGGTGCCACCGATGTGGAGTGTCCGCAACCGAAAGAAAGCGGACAGCACGCCCGAGGCCAGCATCACCAAATCCTCCAAAAGTCTCGAAAGTCACTCACTTTGCGACCTGCACGGTGCGAAGATATATCTTCGCCCGGAGACAATTGCCGATACTCACGATGTCAAAGAGCGAAACGCTCGCCATGATAACCAAATCGGTAAAAATGTCAAGACTGGCTTGGGGTCGCATGACCGTCGCCACGGTGGCGGGCGAGCATGGCGATGGCCCGGTCGGTCAGCGGCGCGCCGGGTGGCAGCGCGGCGAGCAGGCCGCGTGCCGTCGCCTCGTCGCGCAGGCTGACCCGCAGGCGCTGGCGATCGGCCGTGTCGATGACGATGTCCGCGCCGAAAAAGCTTTTGGCGATGTCGATCACGGCAAGCGTGGCGGCCGGCCAGTACGTCTCGCCGAACAGGAAAAAGCGGATGCCGTCGGTATCGACGGCAAAAAGCGGCATGATGCCGTTCTTCCGCGTCGCGCTGTTTTCGAACAGCTCGAGCTGCCGGACCGGTATGAGCGTGAGCTCGCCGGCCGCCGCCCTTGCGGCCCATGCCGACTTCAGCGCGCGATGACCCGATAGCAGGCGGCGCAGGAAGACGGCGCCCGTGACCAGCACGGCGCCGACGAGAGCCGACACGACAAGGCTGGCCGATGGCATGCCGACGACTATGGCCCGGCGGGCGGGCCACCGGCAAGCGGGCGCGGCGGTATCAGGCCGGCAGCAGCCCCTCTGCCACCAGCCGCGTGCGCAGCGACGCCGCGTTGGTGAAGTGGTGCCCGGCAAAGCCGTGGTCCTTGCCCGCCCGGACATTCTCGATGCGGTCGTCGACGAACAGGCCTTCGCCCGGCGCCAGGCCGAAACGGCGCAGGGCCAGCTGGTAGATCGGCGGTTCGGGCTTGAACATTTGCTCGGTGCCCGACACGACGATGTCCCGGAAGCGATCGAAGATCGGCGCGGTCGGGCGGAACATCGTCCAGAATTCGTCGGCGAAATTGGTGATGGCGAACAGCGGCACGCCGCGTTCATCGAGTTCGGCGACGATCTCGTGCATGCCCGCCACGGGCCCGGTAATGGTTTCGAGCCAGCGCGGGGCGTAGGCGGCGATGAGGTCGGCCTCGGCCGGGAATTGCGCGCTGAGTTCGGCGATGGTTTCGGCGCTGGGCCGGCCGCGGTCGTGCTGGAAATGCCATTCGGGCGTGACGACGTTGGCGAGGAACCAGTCGCGGTGCGCCCGGTCCGGGATCAGTTTTTGGTAGAGGGCGCCGATGTCCCAACCGTAAAGGACATGGCCGACATCGAAGACGACCGCGCGGATGGTGGGTGTTTCCGCCATGCCGCGCTACTCACTCACCCCCAGCCCCTCCCTTTCAGGGAGGGGAGTTGGTTAGCCCTGGCGGGCCTTGAAGCGGCGGTTGGTCTTGTTGATGACGTAGGTGCGGCCATGACGGCGCACGACCTGGCAGTCGCGATGGCGATTCTTCAGCGACTTGAGGCTGTTGCGGACCTTCATGGAGATTCTCTGAATTAATGCGGTTGCGGCAAGAGCGGGCTGGCTAGGGAAAGCACGCCCCAAAGTCAACGGATTTCACGACTCCCCGTTGCGAAGCGGGCGCCGCCATGCCACCTGAGACCAAGGCTTTGATAGCAGGAGTTTGCGTGATGCGTCCCATCCCCCGACAGCGGCTCACCGCGTGGCTGGCGCCGCTCGGCGCAACGCTGCTGCTCGCCGGCTGCGCCACCACGCCGCCGATGGCCGAGGTGACGCGCTTCAGCCTCGGCACGCCGATCCCGAGCGATGCCATCGCGCTCGTACCGCCGCCGGGCACCGAGGCCGGCAGCCTGGAATTCCGCACCCATGCCGCCGTGGTGGCGCGCGAGCTCGATGCCGTCGGGCTGCACCCGGTCGGCGCCGACGGCCGCAGCGCCTATGTCGGCGTGCTCAACGTGTTGCAGACGACACGGCTCGGCCCGCCCAAGCGATCGCCGTTCAGCATCGGCATCGGCGGCGGTACCGGCGGCGGCGGTGGCGGCATCGGCGGCGGCGTGTCGTTCCCGGTCGGCAAGGCGCCGACCGCCGAAATCCGCGTCAACATGATCGACCTGCAGATCCGTCGCCGATCGGACAGTTCGATGATCTGGGAAGGCAAGGCCGTGCAGGAAATCGCCGCCGATGCGCCACAGGCGGCGCTGACTGCCGCGGTGCCGGCGCTGGCCAAGGCGATGCTGACGGGCTTTCCCGGCAAGAATGGTGAAAGCTTCAAGGTGAAGACCGCCCAATGATCGCCATCAACGCCGCCTTCGACAGCGGCAACATCGAGGTGCGGCGCTGCACCGGCCCCGACGATATCGAG
>JANOCM010000272.1:0-3300 GCA_031412175.1 Alphaproteobacteria bacterium | reverse complement strand
CGTGCGCAGGCCCTTGCGCACCAGATGCGTGTGCACGCCGGCGGTGGCGAGGATCATGCTGATGCCGGCGCGTGTCGCGGACTGGTTCTCGTCGGTCAGGAACAGCTGGCTCTTGCCCGAACGCACCGCGGTCTCGGCCTCGGCACGCACCCGGGCGATGGCGGCGCGCAAGGCTTCGGGCCCGCCGGCGATGTCGAAGCTGCAGTCGATAACCGCCGCCTGCTTGCCGAAATGCCGTTTCAGCACGTCCCAACCAAGGTTGCTCATCACCGGCGTGTCGATGACCATCACGCCTTCCTGTCGGGCATCGTCGTCGAGAATGTTGCCGAGGTTGGAAAAGCGCGTCTTCAGGCTCATCACGCGGGTTTCGCGCAACGAATCGATCGGCGGGTTGGTGACCTGGCTGAAATTCTGGCGGAAGAAGTGCGACAGGTTGCGCGGGTTGTCGGAAATGACCGCCAGTGGCGCGTCGTCGCCCATGCTGCCGATGGCTTCCTTGGCATCCTCGACCATGGGCGCGAGCAGCAGTTCCATGTCCTCCATGCTCTGCCCGGCGGCGACCTGGCGGCGGCGCAGCTCGTCGCGGCTGTAGCTGGCACCGGGCTGGGCGCCGTCATGGCCCTTCATCGAGGTGAAGGTGGTGAAGCCGGCGACCAGCGCCGCATAGTCGTTGGCGCCGGCGATGCGGTCCTTGATCTCGCGGTCGGTAAAGAAGCGCGGGGCACTTCCGGGCTCGCCGTCCATGTCGACGGCGATCATCTCGCCGGGGCCGAGCGCGCCCTTCATCACCATGTCGGCTTCGGGGATGACGACCATGCCGGCTTCGGAGCCTGTGACCAGCAGATTGTCGCGAGTCAGGCAGTACCGCATCGGCCGCAGCGCGTTGCGGTCGAGCCCGGCGACGACCCAGCGGCCATCGGTCATGGCCAGCGCCGCCGGCCCGTCCCAGGCCTCCATGACGCTGGCGAAGAAGGCGTACATCGCGCGGTGCGCGTCGGGCAGGCTGTCGTCCTTGGACCAGGCTTCGGGGACGAGCATGAGTTTCGCCGTTGGCGCATCGCGGCCGGAGCGCACGAACGCCTCGAACACTGCGTCGAGCGCAGCGGTGTCGGAAGCGCCGGCCGGAATCAGCGGCTTGATGTCTTCGGAATGCTCGCCGAACGCCGCGGCTGCCATCTTGATCTCGTGGCTTTTCATCCAGTTGGTGTTGCCGCGCACCGTGTTGATCTCGCCATTGTGGGCGAGGCAGCGGAACGGCTGCGCCAGCCACCATTGCGGAAAGGTGTTGGTGCTGTAGCGCTGGTGATAGATGGCAAAGCGCGAGACGAAGCGCTCGTCCATCAGGTCGGGATAGAAAACCGACAGTTCCTCGGCGAGGAACAGCCCCTTGTAGATGATCGAGCGCGCGCTCAGCGAACAGATGTAGAAGCCCTGGATCTGCGCCTCGATGACCTTTTTCTCGATCCGGCGGCGGATCAGGTAAAGGTCCTTTTCGAACGCCTCGATGGCGGCGCGGTCGTCGGTCGGCAGCGGCCCGGCGATCATGATCTGTTCGATCTCGGGGCGTGATTCCATCGCCTTGCGGCCGATGACGCTGATGTCCACCGGCACCTGGCGCCAGCCATAGACCTTGTAGCCGAAACCGATGATTTCGGATTCGACGATGGTGCGGCAGGTTTCCTGCGCGGCGAGATCGGTGCGCGGCAGGAACACCTGGCCGACGGCGAGCAGGTTGGGTTTGGGACGATGGCCGGCCCGGCCGATATGTTCGTGGAAGAAATCGAGCGGCAGCTCGACATGGATGCCGGCGCCATCGCCTGTCTTACCATCGGCGTCGACAGCGCCGCGATGCCAGACCGCTTTCAACGCCTCGATGCCGGCGACGACGACGCGGCGCGACGGCTTGCCATCGGTCGCGGCGATGACACCGACGCCGCAGGCATCGGATTCCATGTCGGGGCGATACATGCCGACATCGGCGATGCGGGCGCGTTCGGCGGCAGAGGCGGTGAAATCGGCGGTGAAATCGGTCATGGCGGCAGCCTTCTGGCGATAGGGCCTATTTCTTGGGCGGCGGTGCAGCGACGGACAGCGTTTTCAGCGGTGCCAGCGCGGTATTGAGCCGACCGGCATTGGCCTGCATTGCCGCCTGCAGCTTGGCACCCATGATCTGGTTGCCGGCCTCGCCGATCTCGGCACGGACGCGGCCATCCTTGGCAAGAAAGGCCTTGCCGAGCGGCGTGCGATAGAAGGTCGACAGGCCCTGCAGTTCGGCGGTGGTATAGTTGCTGGCATAGGAGCGGACCGCGGCGCTGAGCACGGCGGGGGCATTGTCGCGCATGACCTTTTCGGCAATCTCGGCCTGGATGGCGCCGGCCTTTTGCAGCACCGGATCGACCTTCGCCTTATTGGCCTGATAGGCCTGCACAAAGCCCGGCTGCTGCGCCAGCATCGCGCGCATGGCGACGCCCGATCGCATCGCCTGGACATTCTGCGCCAGCATCTTTTGCAGCTGCGGGCCGAGCTGCAGCTGGTCGACCAGCGCCCGCGCCGCGGCCGTACGCGCCGGATCCGCGGCGGCAGGGGCCGGGGTGCCAGCGGCGACGACAAGGGCGGTCAGAAGCGAAAGCATGGGATTATCTCCGGAAAGGTCAGGCGGCATGTGCCGTCGTGGCAACGCGGGCGCGCAGATACTGATGCATCTGCACCGCCACGTCACGGCCATCACGCACCGCCCAGACGACGAGCGAGGCGCCGCGCACGATGTCACCCGCGGCGAACACACCGGGCAGCGAGGTCATCATCGTCTTGTGGTCGCAGCGCAGCGTTCCCCAGCGCGTCACCGACAGGTCGGGGGCGCCGAACAGGCGCGGCAGATCCTCGGCGTCGAAGCCCAGTGCCTTGATGACGAGGTCGGCGGGCAGCACGAAATCGCCACCGGGTTCGGCCTCGGGCGCGCGGCGGCCGTCGGGACCGGCCTGGCCCAGCCGCATGTGCGTCGCGGTGACGCTGGTACCATCGATGGCCGCCGGGGCGGCGAGCCAGATGAACTCGACGCCTTCTTCCTCGGCATGATTCACTTCGCGCAGCGATCCCGGCATGTTGGCGCGGTCGCGGCGATACAGGCATTTGACGCTGGCCGCGCCCTGGCGGATCGCGGTGCGCACGCAATCCATCGCGGTATCGCCGCCGCCGATCACCACGACATGCTTGCCGGCGGCATCATGGCCGGGGGCCAAGTCGTCGCCGAAGCCGGCCCGGTTGGAGGCGGTCAGATAATCCAGCGCCTCGACAACGCCG
>JANOCM010000271.1:0-1662 GCA_031412175.1 Alphaproteobacteria bacterium | reverse complement strand
GCCCCGCAATCATCAGCCGGCGATAGCGGTCGGCAACTTCCGGCCCGAAGCGCCGCGTCGCGCCGAAATCGAGCAATACCAGCCGGTCGGCCGCGACGTCATAGCGATAATTGGCGAAATTCGGGTCGGTCTGCATGACCTGCCAGTCGAACAATTCGCGCAGCAGCAGCCGGATCAACAGCGTCATGATGCGGTCGCGCGTCGCCTGTGGTACCGTGTCGAGTGTTTCGACCGCGACGCCGCGAACGTACGACATCGCCAGCACGTCGCGCGTCGTCAGATCGGCGTGGAGCGCCGGCACGATGAAATCCGCATCCCCCGCCAGCAGCGCGCCGAATTCGGCGAGGCAGCCGGCCTCGCGTTCGTAGTCGGCTTCTTCGTGCAACTGCCGCTTGGCCTCCGCCAGCATCGGCGCCAGGTCGATCGCGGCCGGCACCAGCCCCGACAGGCGAACCAAACTGGCGACATTGTCGACATCGCTGTCGATGCTGGTGCGAACCCCTGGATACTGGATCTTGATGGCGAGGTCGCGGCCGTCGCGGGTCTGGGCGCGGTGGACTTGGCCAATGGAAGCCGCGGCGATCGGCCGGACGTCGAAACGGGCAAAGCGGCTGCGCCAGCCGCGGCCCCAATTGGCATCGAGCACCGCCTCAAGTTGCTTCGGCGGCATCGGCTGGGCGTCGGCGCGGAGGCGCCCGAGAATGTCGCTGAGCTCGGGCGGCAGGAATTCGGCGCCGCCCATCGACAGCAACTGCCCCATCTTCATCGCGGCGCCGCGCAGATTGGCGAGTTGCCCGGTGATGCGCGCGGCATTGGCCGGCGTCAGCAGCAGCCCGGCGACAGTGGGGCGCTGGCCCTGCGCCAATGCCCGCGCGCCGCCGCCGATCATGCTGCCGGCGACGCCGCCGGCCATGCTGCCGAAGGCGGCGAGCCGCGACAGCCGGCCACTGGGGACGGCGCGGCCGGAGCGGTCGAGGCTCGGGGGCAGGGGTGGGGCCATGCGGCGGCTTTAGGCCCGCCGCGTGCGGCCGCAATGTGTCACGATGCCCGGATCACGCCAGCGGCTCCAGCGCCTCGCGGAACAGGCGCCTGACCGTGTCGCGAAAATGCCGCGAATGGCGCATGTGCGGCGCGTGCAGGATAGTCATCTTGCCGATCGCGCCGGTCGCCGAAAAGGCCATGGCGAGCCGCGCCTGCGCGTCGGCGTCGGTCGCGACGGCGACACCATCGCCGAGCAGCTTGGTGCGGACATCGCCGGCCATCGCCCATTGTTCGGCGAACGGGATCTCGTGATAATCGCGCAGCAGCCGCAGGATCAGCCGCTTCGATACGCCGGGCTCCATCTCTTCGAGGTGGACGATCTTGTCGATGGCGGCGGCAAGGTCGTCGACGGCGGCGTCGATACTGTCGAACCGGCTGGCGGCGATCTTGGCGCGGTAGCGGTTGAACTGGCCGGCGATCCACAGCCGCACCATCATGCGGAGCAAGTCGTCGGGGGTGGAAAAATAGCGATAGATGGCGCCGAGCCGGACATTGGCGGCCTCGGCGACCGCCTGCAGCGTGAGGTTTTCATAGCCGGCGACCAGGCCGACGCGGCGGGCGGCGCCGACGATGCGCTCGACCGTGACCAGCGCACGCGGCTGCAGCGGCTGGGCGCGCATG
>JANOCM010000270.1:0-3446 GCA_031412175.1 Alphaproteobacteria bacterium | reverse complement strand
CTGCCGGCGGCGATGCTGATCAACAGCGGCAGCGCGCAAGGGGTGCTGATCGCGGTGCCGGTCTATTTCGCGCTGTCGGCGGTGGTCACCGCCTCGGGGCTGTCGGCGATCCTCGATGCGACGCCGAACCGCCGGCGCGGCCAGGCGATGGCGGTCAGCTTTTTCCTCAATGTCGCGATCGGCGCCGGGTTGGGGCCGACACTTGTGGCGCTGGCGGGAACGCACGTCGTCGGCGAAGCCGCTGGCCTTGGCCCCGCTATCAGCCTTACGGTGGTGGCATCCTATGTGCTGGCGGCGCTGGCGCTGCTGCCCGCCATCCGCTCCCGGAGGGTATAGTGGACGACGAATTCGAGCTTTACGACCTGCGCGTCGAGGTCGTCGCGCCGCCGGGGGCAAAGCTCTGGTGTTCGGCGACCGCCGGCGACTGGTTCGAACTGCGCGGCGAGAATCTGTATCTGCCGCCGGGGCAGGGGTTTTCGATCTATTCGCTCGCCGCGGTGCTGCCGCTGCTGGCGGCCAAGCAGCGCGAAACGCACCCCAACGACTGGCTGGCGACCGATGCGGAGGTCGCCTGTCCCGACCCGAACTGCCCGTCGCGGCTGCGCATCACGCGCCTGGCCAAGCGCACATTCTGCCACGCCGACACCACCGCCACCCGGAAGCCCGCATGATCTTTGCCGAACGTCACGAGCTCGCCCCCGGCTACACCATATCGCGGGTCATCCGCGGCGGCTGGCAACTCGCCGGTGATCACGGCGCGGTCGATCCGGCGGCGGTCACCGCCGATCTCGCCGCCTTTTACGACGCCGGGGTGACGACCTTCGACTGCGCCGACATCTATACCGGGGTGGAGGCGATGATCGGCGATTTCCGCGCTGCGATGCTCAACACCCGCGGTGCCGAGGCGCTGGCGCAACTGCGCGTCCACACCAAATATGTCCCTGATCTCGAGCTGCTGCCGCGGCTTACCGGCGCCGATGTCCGCCGCATCATCGATCGCTCGCTGCAGCGGCTGCGTATGGAGCGCCTCGACCTCGTCCAGTTCCACTGGTGGGACTACGACCAGCCGCGCTACCTCGAGGCGGCGCGCCACCTCGCCGACCTGCAGGCGGAGGGCAAGATCCACCTGGTCAGCGGCACCAATTTCGATGCGGCGCATGTCGAGGAGATCGCCGCCGCCGGCGTGAAATTCGCGACGCTGCAGGTGCAATATTCGCTGCTCGATGCCCGGCCGGCGGGCGCGCTGGCCGACACCTGTGCGCGGCTCGGCACGCAATTCCTGTGCTATGGCACGCTCGCCGGCGGCTTTCTCGGCGACGGCTGGCTCGGCAAGCCCGAGCCGACCGAAGGCTTCCCCAACCGATCGCTGGTCAAATACAAGCTGATCATCGATGAATTCGGCGGCTGGGACCTGTTCCAGGATTTGCTGGCAACCCTGCGCCGCGTCGCCGATCGCCACGGCGCCAGCATCGCCAACATCGCCTCGCGCCACGTGCTCGACCAGCCGCTGGTCGCCGGCGTCATCGTCGGCGCCAGCCACGCCGGGCACCTGCCCGACACGCTGCGCATCAGCGACATCCGGCTGACGCCGCAGGACCGCGCCGAGATCACTGCGGTGCTGGCGCGGCGGCAGGGGCCGCAGGGCGAAGTCTATGCGCTGGAGCGTGACCGCAACGGCCGGCACGGATCGATCATGAAATATAATCTGGGTGATGCCGTGGCCTGATCGCCAGATGTGGTAGCATATCGTGGCGCGGAAATCGGGGACCTGTCATGGCGAAGACCTGGGTGAATTTCGAATGCACCTTCAACACCGCCAATACCGTCAACGCGCTGCCCGATTCCATCTATTTCGTCACGGCGGCGGGCATGTTGCGGATTGCCTATGTCAACATCGCGCGGGCGCAGGACCAGCTGGTCAATATCCAGCCGTCGGTCTGCTATCTCGATGCCGACGGCGACCTGCAGGCTGCGATCATGTCGACGCCCTATGGCGCCGACCACAAGATCACCGTCGATTCGGTGATCGGCGACCGGATCCGGGTGCGCGTCGCCGATCAGCCGAACGCGGGCGGCAATTACATCGGCGAGGCGTCGCGCGTGCCGGGCAACGGCATGCTGACCTTTGATTTCAAGAACGACAATGGTGTGTTGAGCAAGGTCCATGTCGGCCATGCCGTCAAGAACCTGATCCCCGGCAAGCCCGACCAGGGCCAGATGAAGGTTGCCTACAGCCGGCTGGAGGATGCCCGCGAACTGTTCGGCAAGGGCGTATCGCCGGCGACGATCACCGACATCATCGCGCGCTGATCGCCTCAGGTCGCTTCGGCCTCGCCGACCTCGTAAAGGCTCAGCTGACGCTCCGAAATTTTGAGGTCGGCCCAATGGGCGCGCCAGGCGGCGATGTGATCCGACCGGAAATGCGCCTGCAGATGGCTGCGATTGTCCCACAATTCGTTGACATGCATCAGCCCGGCATCGAGCACATCCTCGGCATAGCTGTAGTGGAGACACCCCGGCTCGGCGCGGCTGGCCTCGATCATCGCGCGCATCGCCGGGCGGGCGTCGGCAAGCCGGTGTGGCGGCAGGCGGATCGTGCCGGTGATCAGCAGCATGGCATTCCCCAGGGCATTTTGCGGCAATCTACGCCGGTGATCGCCGCTTGAACATCTTGGGCAGATGGGCGATGGACGCACCATGCTCGCCCGCCTCTACCAGCGCCCCAAGAACGCCATGCAGTCGGGCCGTGCTCGCACCGGCGAATGGCTGCTGGAGATCGAGCGCGACGAGCCGCAGCGCCCCGATCCGCTGACCGGCTGGGCCGGATCCGGCGCCACCGAAACCCAGGTCCAGCTGCGCTTTCCCAGCCAGGAGGCGGCGCAGGCCTATGCCGACAGTCACGGCCTGACCGTGGAGATCATGCCGCTGGGCGCGCGCACGTTGAAACTCCAGGCCTACGCCGACAATTTCAGATAAAGCCGTCCGGCTTTTTGCGCCCGTAGCTCAGTTGGATAGAGCGCGGGACTTCTAATCCTGAGGCCGCTGGTTCGAATCCAGCCGGGCGCACCACCTACTTCTTCCCAGCGGCAACCCGCTCATAAACGATCTTCCCGCGGAACAGCGTCAGGTCGCACGCCATGTCCTTGATGGCTGCCGTCGGCACCGCATAGGGGTCGCGGTCCCAGACGGCGATGTCGGCGGCCATGCCGGGCGCCAGCACCCCGGTGCGGCCGCCGGCACCGACCAGTGGCGCCGCCCACGCCGTATAGGATTTAAGCGCGGCGTGGATATCGACGCTTTCGGCAGTGCCGAACGGAGCAGCGCCCCAGCGGCCCTGCGTCGTCGCCCGCGCTGTCGACGCCCACAGGCCGAGCCGCGCCGGAAACGGCGTGACGCTGGTGTCGGATCCGCCGCCCCAGATGACGCCCTTTTTCAGATAGGTGGCA
>JANOCM010000269.1:0-2596 GCA_031412175.1 Alphaproteobacteria bacterium | reverse complement strand
CGGCTTCGACGTCGGGTCGGTGCGGACGAGGAAGAAGCCCCAGTCGGCGTGCTGCGCCATTGTCGTCCAGGTCTTCTGGCCGTTGACGCGGTAATATTCCTTGCCGTCGTCGCCGGTGAAGCGCTCGGCCTTGGTGCGCAGGTTCGCCAGGTCCGACCCGGCGCCTGGCTCAGAATAACCCTGGCACCACCAGACATCGCCCGACAGGATGCCGGGGAGGAAGCGTTCCTTCTGCTCAGGCGTGCCGAAGGTGTAGATGACCGGGCCGACCATCGACAGGCCGAAGGGCATCAGCCGGATGGCATCGGCGGCGGCGGTTTCTTCCGACCAGATATAGCGCTGGACGCTGGTCCAGCCGGTGCCGCCATACTGGACGGGCCAGGCCGGGGCGATCCAGCCCTTCTTGGCAAGAACCTTGTGCCACGACAGGAAGTCGTCCTTGGAAAGCTCCTCGCCTTCCTCGATCTTGCCGTTCAGATGCTCGGGGTAGCTGTCCTTGATGAAGGCGCGGACTTCGTTGCGAAAGGCGATGTCTTCGGCGGAAAAATTCAGGTCCACGGATCAGCTCCCCAAAAGCCAGGTTGGTTGACGTTTACGTTAAGCGCGAATCGCCGTCGGGGCAAGCGCGGCATCTTGCGGCAGGGCGATGCGGGGCCATATCAGGGCCATGCTCAACTTTGCTTCGCTGTTCATCGGTCTTGGCGCGCTGGTCTTGACGCTGGTGGCGTTCGTGCCGCTGCTCGGCTGGGCGAACTGGCTGATCATTCCGGTCGCCGGTATCGGCCTGGCATTGGGCGCCATGTCGGATAGCACCGCCGGCCGCAATCTCAACATCGTCGTGATCGCGTTGGGTGCGCTGCGCCTGTCGCTGGGCGGCGGCATTCTCTAGCGGACCGGCACCGCCACCGGCGGCGGTGGCGGTGCCGGCAGCAACAGCCCGAGGCACGCGCCCGGATCGATGCGGCTGCCATCGGGACGCCGCGCCGCCGCGGTGCGCACTGCTGGCGTACCACCGGCGCCGGGGTAAAGAAACACATCGAGCACGCACGGCGGCCGCACGAACTGCAGCTGCCGCGCCGGGCCCTCGCTGCGATCGAGCGACGGCGACCCCAGCAACGCAATCACCCCGGCGGCGCTGCTGCCGATGATGCGGGTGAGGCCGGGCGGTGGCGGCGCCGGCGGCGCGGCAACCGGTGGCGGCGGTGCCGGAGTGGTGCACGCGGCGACGGCCAGCAGCAGGGTGAGGACAGCGGCATTCGAACGCATCATGCCGCCACCCATAGCGCCGCCACCCCGCCGCACAAGCCGCGGCAGGGGTGACGCGAGCCGGGCTTGCGACGAGGACGTAAACTCATGAATGTCACGCCCCGTCATGGTGTCAGGAAGTCAAATGGCTAGGCGCGCGGGCGCTGGCGGGCCTTTGGCCCCCGCCAAGCTCGTGCAACGACGCCATTTGGCTTCCTGACACCACGCGGAGGGCGGCCCAAGGCAGCACGGCACAGCGCTCGCTTCGCTTGGGCGCACCTGAAAGGTGCGCCACTGCGCTCACTCGCTCATGCCGAACTGCCTTGGGCCGTGCCGGGGCATGACATTCATGAGTTCACGTCCTAGGAGAGCCCGATTCCCCCAGCATCAAGGCCATCGCATGACCGCCCGCCACCATGTCCTCGCCATCGGCAACGCACTTGTCGACGTCATCACCACCGCGCCGCCGGAATTCCTGTCGGATCGCGGCATCGCCAAGGGCTCGATGCGGCTGATCCCCGCCGACGAGGCCGAGACGCTGTATGCCGCGATGGGCCCGGGGCGCGAAATCAGCGGCGGATCAGCGGCCAATACCGTTGCCGGCATGGCGGCGCTCGGCGCGAAACCGGCATTCGTCGGCCGCGTCGCCGATGACCAGCTCGGCCGGGTCTTTGCCCATGATATCCGGGCATCGGGCGTCAGCTACACCACCGCTGCGTCGTCGGGCGGCAACCCGACCGGGCGCTGCCTGATCGTCGTCACCCCCGATGGCGAGCGGACGATGAACACCTATCTCGGTGCCTGCCAGGAATTGTCGGAGGCCGACCTTGATGCCGACAGCGTCGCCGCCGCCGAAATCCTGTATCTCGAAGGCTATCTCTGGGATCCCGAAGCCCCGCGCGCGGCGATGAAAAAGGCCATCCAGGTCGCCCGCGCCAACAACCGCAAGGTCGCCTTCACGCTGTCTGATGTGTTCTGCGTCGAGGGCCATCGCGCCGATTTCCAGGAGCTGCTGCGCAGCCATGTCGACCTGGTGTTCGGCAACGAGCACGAGGTTTGCGCGCTGTACCAGACCAATGATCTCGAAGCCGCCATGGCCGAGCTGGCCAAGCACAGCTGCATTGCCGTCGTGACGCGGTCGAGCGCCGGCGCGATCGTGCTCGAAAACGGCAATCGCCATGTCGTGGCAGGTGAGAAGGTCGATCGCGTTGTCGATTCGACCGGCGCCGGCGACATGTTCGCCGGCGGCTTCATGGCCGGGCTGGTGGAAGGGCGCTCGCTGCCCGATTGCGCGCGGATCGGCTGCATCACGGCGGCCGAGGTGATCAGCCATTATGGCGCGCGGCCGGAG
>JANOCM010000268.1:0-1606 GCA_031412175.1 Alphaproteobacteria bacterium | reverse complement strand
GGGGGCCGAAGGCGCTGCAGACCTGCACCGGCGGCTGACCGAGCGCACCGTGGCGACAGTGCTCGCCGCCGGTCTGGCGTGCGAAGTGCGATCGACCGGCGCCGACCCGGCGGCGTTCCGCGACTGGCTCGGGGTGCCGGCGGTCGACCAGGGCGACGGCGATCTCGGCGCGCGGCTGGCGCGGGCGGCTGCCGACCTGCCGGTGTTGCTGCTCGGCGCCGACATTCCCGACCTAACGCCGGCGCATCTCCACGCCGCGGTGGCAGCGCTGGACGGCGCGCCGGCGGTCATCGGGCCGGCCGAGGACGGTGGCTATTGGCTGCTCGGCCTCGCCGCCCCGGCGCCGGCGGCGTTCGAAGGAGTGAACTGGGGCACCGCAACGGTGTTCGCCGAAACGCTGGCGCGACTGCCCGCCGGCATTCCACAACTGGCAACGCTCGCCGATCTCGACCGCCCCGAAGACCTGGCGCGCTGGGCGCTGTGACGCGCATAGCCATCGTCATCCCGATGCTCGACGAGGCGCTGCAACTGCCGCGGCTGCGGCGCTGCCTGGCGGCGCTCGATCCGCAACCCGACGAGATCATCGCGGTCGATGGCGGCAGCGGCGACGGCAGTGCCGGTGTGGCGCGGGCACTGGGGCTGCGCGTGATCACCGCGCCGCGCGGGCGCTCGCGCCAGTGCAACGCCGGGGTGGCGGCGACGACGGCGCCGATCGTCATGGTGCTCCACGCCGATACCTGGCTGCCCGCCGACGCGATGGCGGTCGTTGCCGATGTGATGGCCGACCCGCGCACCAACCTCGCCGGCTTCACCGCGATCCTCGCGGGGCCGGAGAAAGTCCGTTGGGTGACGAGCTTCCACAACTGGATCAAGACCTGGTACGCGCCGCTGCTGTTCCGCCCGCACCTGTTCGTGCGCGGCGGCCGGCTGTTGTTCGGCGACCATGCGATGTTCTTTCGCCGCGTCGATTTCGACGCGGTCGGCGGCTTCGATGTCGATCTGGCGGTGATGGAGGAGGCGGAACTTTGTGTCCGCATGGCGCGGCTGGGGCGAACGCGGCTGGTCGGGCGCTTCGTCTTCACCTCGGATCGCCGCGTCGCCGCCTGGGGCGAATGGCGGGCGAACTGGATTTATCTCAAGGTCGGCTTTCGCTGGGGCCTCGGCATCAGGCCGAAAGCGCTCGGGGCGCTTTATCCCGACGTGAGGTAACGAAGCCGGCATCAAGGCAATAGCCGATCAGCCGGTCGAGCCAGGCGCGGTCGGTGAGCGGGCAGGGCGGCACCAAGGCGCTTGCGGTCGTGGTGTCGAAGCGCGGCCCACGCAGCAGATAGCTCGTATAAAGCGACGCTGCGGCGGCGTGATAGCGCCGCTCGATCGCCGGCAATGTCGCGGGATCGAAGTCTGCCGGCGCGACGAAGTTCGGGCTGCCGAGGCCCGGGATCGCGGCAATCGCGTCACCGATCGCGGTCACCGGTGTCGGCGTCGCGGCCGTCAGGTGCAGCGTCCGGCCGGCGACGGCACCGAAATTTTCCGCCATGGCAACGATGCTGCCGCAGACATGGTCGATCGGCACCAGGTCGAGGCTGGCGCCCGGCGCCGCCGGCAA
>JANOCM010000267.1:0-3744 GCA_031412175.1 Alphaproteobacteria bacterium | reverse complement strand
AACCACCAGCGCCGCATCAGGCTGTTGTTTCCTGGCGCTGCCGCACCTGCGCTTGCGTTCACTGGCCGCCCCCTTCTAACGTCGCACCATGCGGGGAAAACGAGACTCCATCAGCGCCGTGCAAGCAAGCCTGTTTCTGCTTGGCGTGCTCGCGGCCGGCCCGGCGCGCGCTGCCGCACCAGTGGCGGCGCCTGCGACAGTCGCCGCGCCTTCGCGTGCCGCGGCTGATGCCTTCTTCACCGATCCGCGCCTCGCCGAAACGCGCGCCGTCATCGTCCTGCAGGATGGCAAGCGCATCTATGAACGCTATGCCCCGGGCTACGGCCCCGGCAATCGCTTCATTTCCTGGTCGATGGCGAAATCGCTGACCTCGACGATCATCGGCGAGCTGGTCGCCGACGGCAAGCTGGAGATGGACAGCCCGGCACCGGTGCCGGCCTGGCGCAAGACACCGAACGATCCGCGCGCCGCGATCACGCTGCGCCAGCTGCTCCACATGGAATCGGGGCTGCAGCACATCGAATCCGATCCGCCCGAACGCGCCGATACCAACCGCGGCCTGTTCGCCGACAAGAGCGCCGACATCGTTGCCCATGCCGTATCGGCGCCGCTGGCGGCGAAACCCGGCACGATCTTCCAATATTCGACGCTGACGACGCATATCCTCGCCGATATCGCGGTCCGCACCCTGGCGCCGACGGCCAAGACCCCGCCGCAGCGCCGCGCCGCGATGCGCCAGTTCATCATCGATCGCATTTCCGGCCCGGCCCCCATGCCGTCGCTGCTGTGCGAATATGATCCGGCCGGCACGCTGCTCGGTGGTTCGCTGTGCCATGCGTCGGCGCGCGACTGGGCCAATTTCGGGCAATTGTATCTCGACAACGGGATGGTCGCGGGGCGGCAGGTGGTGGCGTCCGACTGGGTGGCATTCGTCCGCACCCCGGCGCCGACCAATCCCGGCTATGGCGGGCAGTTCTGGCTCAATCGCCTGCGCCCGGCGGGCAAGGAGCCGGCGCTCTTCCCCGAAATGGGACCGCCCGATGCCTATGCCGCGATCGGCCATCTCGGCCAATATGTCGTCATCGTGCCGTCGAAGCGGCTGGTCGTCGTCCGGCTCGGCAAGACTCAGGATGGCCAACTCGGCGCCGTACGGCCGGCGCTGGGCCGGCTGGTCAACAGCTTTGCGGCGGTCGCCGCGCCGTGACCAAGGCCGATTACCGCATCATCGATATCAAGCTCGACGAACGCACCATATTGTGGCGCAACGCCGATATCGAACAGGAACGCCGCGTCGCCATCTTCGACCTGCTCGAAGGCAATGTCTTCCAGCCCACGGGCATCGAAGCGCACGGCAACCACGGCCCCTACAAGGTCATGCTGGGGGTGGAGGAGGGGCGGCTGACCGTCGCGATCAACGCCGCCGATGACAGCGAGCTGGAGGCCTTTGTGCTGCCGCTGGCGCCGTTCCGCCGCACCGTGCGCGACTATTTCGCCATCTGCGACAGCTACTATCAGGCGATCCGCCAGGCAACGCCGCAGCAGATCGAAACCATCGACATGGCGCGCCGCGCCATCCACAACGACGCTGCCGAGGCGCTGAAGGATCGGTTGGAGCCGAAGGTCGTTGTCGATTTCGATACCGCGCGGCGGCTGTTCACGCTGATCTGCGTTCTGCATATTCGCGGGTGAACAGCCATTCGGCGATATCGTCGGCTTCGCGTTCCGACCGGATCGGGATGCAGACCTCGCTGCTGGTGTTGGCGCCAGCCAGCAGCTGTTCGGCATATCGGGCGCGCGCCTTGCCGGCGAGATCGGGATCGCTGCGGAGCGCCGGTTGCCGCAGGTAGAACAACAGGCTGTCGCGATTGACGATCACCGCGAAATGCTGCGCGTTTTCGGTATCGCGGATCTGCAGTTCGTGGATATCGCCCTTGGGGCGCGGCTGGGTGGCATAGCCGGCGCGTTCCGCCGCAAGGACCAGCGCCAGGTAGGCGCGGCGCAAATCACGCGACCCGCAGTGATCGAGATTGGCGAGATGTTCGGCAGTTTCGCTATACAGCAACGAATCGGTCATCGCGCTCTCCTGAACTACCAGTTTAACATTTCCTAAACAAGGTTGCCACGCATGTCTGTGCTTTCCGACCGCTGGATTCGTGAACAAGCTGTAACCACCGGCATGATCGAGCCGTTTGTCGAGCGCCAGCAGCGCGGCGGCTGCATCAGCTATGGTCTATCGTCGTACGGGTATGACGCGAGGGTGGCCGACGAGTTTAAAATCTTCACGAACGTCGATTCGGCCATCGTCGACCCGAAGGATTTCCAGGCCAATTCGTTCGTCGATAGGAAGACCGACTGCTGCATCATCCCGCCGAACAGTTTTGCCCTGGCGCGGACGGTCGAATATTTCCGCATCCCGCGCGACGTGCTGGTCATCTGCCTCGGCAAATCGACCTATGCGCGCTGCGGCATCATCGTCAACGTGACGCCGCTCGAGCCCGGCTGGGAGGGCCATGTGACGCTGGAATTTTCCAACACCACGCCGCTGCCCGCCAAGGTCTATGCCAACGAAGGCGCCTGCCAGTTCCTGTTCCTGAAGGGCAACGAACCCTGCGAGGTCAGCTATGCCGATCGCGCCGGCAAATATATGGGCCAGCGCGGCGTGACCTTGCCGAAACTCTAGGTCTTGGCCGATCGCGCCACCATCCCGGCGCTGCAATCGCTGCGCGGCGTCGCGGCGCTGGTCGTGCTGCTGCATCATGCATCGTTCGTGTTTGCGACCGGCCCGGGATTTCGCGGCGTGCTGGAAACCGCGCTCAATGCCCATGCCGCGGTGGTGGTGTTTTTCGTGCTGAGCGGCTTCGTGCTCAGCCGGTCGCTGGGTGGCGGGCCGCTGTCGGCCGGTGCCGTGCTGCGCTTCTGGTGGCGGCGCGGCTGGCGCATCTATCCGGCGGCCTGGGCCGGCTGTGCGCTGGCGGTCGTCGTGCTGGCGCTGTTCGCCGGGGTGCCGACGCCCGGCGCGTCGCCATGGTTCACCGCGATGCTGGCCCCGGCACGGCTGGCGGGCGTGGACATCCTGCAGAATCTGATCGTCCTGAAAACGACGCTGGTGCCGCCCTTGTGGTCGGTGCGGGTCGAACTCGCGATGTCGCTGCTGATGCCGCTGTTGTGGTGGCTGGTGCAGCGCGGCTGGGCGTTGCCGCTGCTCGTCGGCACCGGGAGCTTGTGCCTTAGTCTGGGAAGCAGCCATGCGCTGTTCGGCTATGCCTTCGCCTTTGCGCTGGGCGGTAGTCTGGCGCGCCATGACAGCCTCAGCATCACCCCAATTGCCGCACTGGCGGCGCTGCTGGCGCTGCTGTTCTTTCGCCGCATCGACCCGGCCTGGCAGCTCGAAATCGGCTTCAGCGCCGCCGTGCCGACCTTTGTCGAAAGCCTGGCCGGTGCTGTCGTCGTCGGCTTCCTGGCGCAGGGCGGCGGCCCGCGCTGGTTGGTCGCCGTACCGCTGGTGGCGCTCGGCGACATCTCGTACAGCCTCTATGTGCTGCATTTCCCGATCCTCGTCGCGCTGTCGAAGCTGCCGCTGTTTGCCGGGCTCGCGCCCGAGCATGCCGCGCTGCTGCTGATGGCGCTGACGCTTGCCGCCACGCTGCCGGCAGCGGTGCTGGCGTGGCGCTGGATCGAACGCCCCGGCATCGCCATCGGACGCTCGCGCCATGCCGGTTGAAACGCGCAACGGGCTGGCCGCCG
>JANOCM010000266.1:0-1902 GCA_031412175.1 Alphaproteobacteria bacterium | reverse complement strand
GCGCCTCGGGCGCTGGCTGACGACGCCGGCGGAGGACGAGCACCCGCTGCACCGTATCGGCCGCCACCTGCTGTCGCTGCTGGTCAGCGGGCTGGTGGCCGAGATTGCGCTGTCATCAATCGGGCTGTTCCACTTCAACCGCGCCGGGCTGTACGGGGTGCTCGCCAATCTTGTCGCCATCCCGCTGTCCAGCTTCGTCATCATGCCGCTGCTGGTGTTGGCGCTGCTCGCCGAGGCGATTGGCGTCGGTGCGTGGCTGTGGCCGCTGGTCGGCATCGCGATGGCATGGCTGGTGCAACTGGCGACCTGGGCGGCCGGCCTGCCCGGCGCCGTGGTGCGGCTGCCGGCGATGCCGGTGTCGGCCTATGCGCTGATTGTCGCCGGCGGGTTGTGGCTGGCGCTGTGGCGGTCACGCATCCGCTGGTGGGGCGGCGGCGTGGCCTTGCTGGGGCTGGGACTGGCGCTGCTGGCCAGCCCGCCCGACCTGCTGATCAGCGGCGATGGCCGGCACGCGGCGGTGCTGCTGCCGGATGGCCGGCTGGCCTTCCTGCGCGCGCGCACCGGCGATTTCCTCAAGGACATGTGGGGCGACGCGGTGGCCGGCGATGGCGATGTGGCGTTTGCCGAACTGCCCGGCATGGCGTGCAGCGCCGACGCCTGTGTCAGCCGCGTGGTCGCCGGCGGCCGCAACTGGCGCCTGCTGGCCACCCTGTCGCGCGATTACGTCGATCGCGACAGTTTCGAACCGGCCTGCGCCGCCGCCGACATCGTCATCAGCGATCGCCGCATGCCGGTCTGGTGCCGACCGCGCTGGCTGCGGCTCGACCGGACAACGCTGGGCAACAGTGGCGCGGTGGCGATCTGGCTGGGTGAGGGGCGGGTGGAAACCGTCCACGACCGCATCGGCGACCATCCGTGGCGGCCCAGGGTCCGTACTCAACAGGAATAGGCGTCGTGATGGTCCAGAGAGACGAAATGGCTAGGCGGACGACCGCTGGCGGGGCTTCGCCCCCCGGCGAGGTCGGCCAACGACGCCATTTCGTCTCTCCGGACCACGCGCAGCGCGGCCCAGCGAAGCCCGGCAGAGCGCTCGCTCGATTGCCAGATAGCGATGCTATCTGGCTGCACTCGCTCACTCCTGCCGGGCTTCGCTGGGCCGTCCCGACGCCCATTCCTGTTGAGTACGGACCCTAGTCCAGCGCCCCGGTCGCCCAGGCGGTGAGCCAGCACGCCGCGATCGACGCCGCGACGCCGACGCCGACGCGCAGCACATAGGCAGCGCTGCCGGTGCTCGTCGCCATCGCGAGCTTCATCGTCGCATTGACCGTCATCGCCGCCAGGATCGGCACCACGGCGGCCGGCGCGGCGAGCTTTCCCGCCGCCACCAGCGACGCCACCGACATCGCCGCGGCATGGGTGTCGACGATTCCGCCCAGCACCGCGCCAAGCGTCACCCCGGCGGTGCCGAACAGCGGTTGCGCGGCGGCGGTGAGCACCAGGATGCCGGCCATGCCGGCGGCGAGAAGCAGCGCCGCGCCAACACTGAACGCGCGGCCCGGCGTTGCTGTGCCGCTTTCGGATCGCGCCGCGCGCAGCGTCGCGCCGCCGCCGAACAGCGCGATGACGATCGCGCCTGCCGCCAGCGCCGGTGTCATCGCCAGCAAGGTCGGCCGGCTGACGGCAGCGAGCACCAGCGCCATTTGCACGAACGTCGCCAGCGACGACAGCGTGCCGCCGGCCACTGCAGCGGTCAGCAGCGCTGGATCGGCCCTGGCCTTGCTGCCCATCGCGCCGGTGGTGGCGACGCTCGATACGAAGCCCGAGGCCAGGCCCGAAACCGGCAGGCCATAGCGCGGCCCCAGCGCCCGCGTCATGACATGGCCGGCGGCGCCGATCGCCAGC
>JANOCM010000265.1:0-5619 GCA_031412175.1 Alphaproteobacteria bacterium | reverse complement strand
GCGCTGTCGTGCGGCAGTGCCCACAGCTTCCAGCGCTTGGGCTGCTCCCCTTTCAGCGAATTGGCGTCGAGCCAGGTGACGCCGCGCACCGTGCCGCTGCCCGACACCCGGATGCCGGCGATATGGCTGCCGGCGAGCATGTACGGCGCCGTCGAGCGGCTTTGCACGACTGCCGGCCCGAGCAGCGTCGGTTCGATCTGCGCCAGTTCCATGCGGCCCTGCAGGAACGGCCGGATGATGTCGCCAAGACCGCCGGGGATGACGGTGACCCCGCCCGGCCGGAAGCGATCGCCGGTCCCGATGAAAATGCGCGGGTCGATCGGCGGCAACTGGCGTTGCGGCGTCATGTCGACCTGGATCCAGATGCAGCGCTGCCCTGGCAACGGTGGCAGCGTGCCGAACACCGGGTTGCCTGGCACAACATTGAACGGCGGCACCAGCAGCACGCCGTTGCTGTCGCGCCATTCTATCTCGCGGCGGCCGAGCCGTTTCAGCATGTTGCCATCGACGATGCTGCGCGACACGATGATCGGCGCCACCGGCAGGCCGAGCGCCGGGTTGGGGAACAGCCGGATATGGCCGCCCCGGGAGAGATGCGGATCACCCGGATCGTCGATGCCGACGCCCGACAGCAGCCGCGGGGGTGCCAGCCAGGTCATGCCAGCCCCTCCAGGAACGCCAGGCGCGGCAGTTTGAGGATCGACCGCCGCCCGGTGATGACGACGCCGCGATCGAGAACGTTGACCGAAATCACCGCGTCCCCCGCCAGCAGTAGCGGCGTTCCCGCCATCCAGATCATCCGCGTCGTGGCGGTATTGGCGACGGTCTTCTGCAGCGCCGTCCCGGCGACGGTGATGCTTGCGACACTCATCCGGCCCGGCCGTTCCAGCGGTTCGTCGGTTTCGAGCATGATGCCGTGAAGGCGGAACGGGGCGGTCTTGCTCCACAGTGCCACCACCCGCGGCAAGCTGGGCAGCGGCCAGGGATCGAGGCCGAGCGCACGCAGCACGGTTTCGAAATCGGCATCATTGGGGGTGGCAACCGCCGCCGGCAGGCCGGGCAGCACCAGCGCGTCGGTCGGCAGCCGCGGATCGGGGTTGCCGCTGACCGGCAGCGCCATCGCCGCCAGCATTGCCGCCGGCGCGGCGTAGCGCGACGTGTGGAAATGCCCGCGGGTGATCAGCACGCTGTCCGATGCCGGGGTCGCCACCGGCGGCGCAACCAACAGCAGGTCATAGTCAGCATCGGGTTCGAGTGGCGCGGTGATATCGAGCGTCCGCCCGCCGACTGCCGGCGCCTCGAGGCAGGGCGCGTCCTCGGCGGCATTGACCAGCAGCAGATCGGACGGCTCGAGCAGGAATTTGTCGAGCAAGCCGACGACGACCGTAATCGGCACCAGCGGCGGCGGCAGCGATCCGCCCAGCCCACCCGGGCCGGCGAGGCTCGACGGCGGCGGATCGGTGCGGCGCAGTTTCAGGCTCAGGCTGCGGCCATATTTGGCGAGCAGCGGCGCGATGTGATCGGCGCGAAAATCGACCTTGATGGTATCGGCGAGGAAATGCGGCGCGCCCAACCCATCGGGGCGGAAGCCGAGGAAGTAGCGCATCAGCCCGCGCGGATCGAAGGTCCGTTCATCCTTGAAGTCGGCCGGCGGCGGATTGGCCGGCAACGCCGCGGCGGGGGCAGTGCGGAAACGATGGACGACCTCGCCGAACGGCGTCCAGGTCAGTGGGTCGCCGATCGGCGGCGGCCCGGCATTGGCGGGTGCACCGCGCGGCTTGCGCCAGCCCGTCCATTCCATGCCGACGACGATTTCATATTCGGTGTCGGCGTCGAGCAGGTTGGGCCGCTCGCTGGTCGACGGGTCGCTGTGCGCGGTCAGGCTGCCGGCGGTGCCGGCCTGCGCATCGCCGTTGACGGTCTGCATGTAGCGGGTGATCCAGTCGGTACCGCAGAGCGACACGACGGTGACATTGCCGCCGGTCCACGGCGAAATCACCAGCTCGGTCGCCGTCCGCCCGGCCGGCACGGTATACTGCACCAGCGCGCACCGGCGCACCGCGGCGCGCAGGAAGGTGGCGGGCACGAAATCGACATTGCCGGCACCCACGCCGCGCGGCGTCAGCGTCACCAGCTTGCCATCGGGCAGCCGCGCCTGGACGCGCGGCAGCGGTCTGTCGCCGGCCCTGGCGAGCAGCTTGCGCAGTTGGTCCTCGACCCCGCCGCCGCCGTGCCCGGTGCAGAATTTGAGCAGCGAGCCGCCGCCTTCGATCGAAATCTTGGCTCCGTCGCCGCCGCCCGCGACCTGCACCGTCACGATGCCGGGCGCCGCCAGCACGAGGGTTTGCGGCTGGCGCAGCACGTCATTCGCCACCGCGCGGGCCACCACCGCGCCGGTGGCGTCGCGCGCACTGGCGACGATGGGCTGGCCAAAGGCATAGGCCACCGACACCTCCACCCGATCGGTCGGCGTGTCGAGTTTCGCCTGCACCCCCTTGCTGCCGACCCACAGCTCGGGCTTGCCATCCTTGTCGGGGGCGAAATTGTCGACGATCGGCGATGCCTGCTGCCACAGGTTCGACAGCCATTCATAGGTAACGCCGGGGCGCCGCAGCGTGCCGTCGACCTGCTGGCCGATGGCGACGTCGCTGAAATCATCACAGCCGCCAACGCCGTGCTGGCGCGCCCCGACGCACAATTCCAGCGTCAGCACGGCATCGTCGAGCGCCAGCGTCGGTTCGATCCGCGCGCCTAGCGTGGCGACGAACGCCGGGCCGTGGCTGATGCTCGCCAGCCGGTAGCCGGCGGTGACCGTCGATGGCCCCGATGGCACGTTGATCGCCGGCACGAACGGCCGCGACGCGCCCGCGACAAGGCTCCAGCCCGCCAGCGCCAGCGCCGCCGCGGCATCGGACAGTGACGTGGCGCCCGGGAAGCTTTCGGCGACGATCGCGGCAAAGCGCGTGCCCGCCGGCCCCGACAGCCGCACGGCATCAAGGCTTTCGCGGGTTAGCAGGTCGCCGCGCAAGCAGGTGCGGAATTTCTCGCGGATCGGCGTGCACAGATTGCCGACGGTGCCGCCTGGGTTGGCCGGCGTGTCCTTGCCGCCGTCGCCGATATTGCGCGACCACGGCGTCGGGTGCCAGCTGAGCAGCGCCAGTTGTCGCCCTTCCTGTTCGGACGGCGGCGGATCGCTCGGGTCGAGCACCCCGCCGCGGTGGGTCGGCCACCACCAGACGCTGTCCAGCGGGCCGGGCGTTGCCGCGCCGCCGCGCTTGCGGATCGCGAGTGTCTTCAACCGATAGGCGTATTTCAGCTCGGTGGTGCCGCTCCACGGCTTGCCGGGCAGTTCGGGGGGCGTCGGTGCAAAGGATGATCCCGTCAGGCTGTTCTGGACATAGGCGGCAAAGTTGAGCAGCGGCACAGTGTCGGGCCAGGCCAGCGCGGGGCGCTGCGGATCGAGCGCCTCGCCGGCGCGATAGGCGCGGCCGACGATGGCGCCGGTGCGCGTTGTCAGGTCGACCCGCGTCAGCGGGTGATCGGGCACTGGCACGCCGGGGTCGGCGCCGCTGCCGAACTGGACATCGACACAACCTTCGACCGAGAAGAAGAAGAAATCGACCTTGCCGCAGAATTCGCCGCTGAACAGCTGCGTCTGTTCGGTTATCAGTGCCCGGACATTGCCGCGCACCGACACCGACACGATGATCAGCCGCAATTCGCCTTCGATGAACAGCCCGGCGACGATGGTCAGCGGCTTGGTGCCAAGCCCGGCGAGAATCTTGGCAGACGCGCGCAGGAAGATCGGGCCGCCGCCCCAGCGCATCGACCAGCCGGCGCCGAACCCTATTGAAAAGCCGTTGAGATCGAAGCCGGCGACATCGCCGAGCCGGATCAGATTGCGCTCCTCGACCATCGCATAGGCCCAGACGCCGATATCGAGCGTGCCGGGCAGCAGCGTCAGGCTGACCGGATCGCCGACCCGGCCGTTAACACCATCGGCGCCGATGCGCACGAACGCCGGGTCGGGGTTGCCGGGCAGCGGGAAGTAGGCGCCGAACGGCAGTTCGAGCCGCAGCACATCGGGAATCAGATAGCTTCCGCGCACGCCGACGACGACGGCACGCGGACTGATCGCGATGACGCCGAGGATACGCAACGACCCCGCCGGCGATGGCGGCTTCTTCTCATCGGGCAAGGCCGGGCGGTCGAACAGCTTGGCATCGATGCTGATCACCACATCGGGGTCGGGGAAGCCCACCGACACCATGCCGAGTGCGTTGAAGGTAAAGCCGGTGTCGGGCATCGTGCCGATGCTGATGCCGAGGCCCATCGCCCACTGCCCCGGCGCCGGGACATATTTCTGCGCGCCATCGCGTTCGTACCAGCCGAGCTCGCGGCCGACCGGATCGGCGGGCAGCCCGGCCAGGTTGCGCTTGCCGTTCGACACCACCCGCCCGACAAAGCCGTAGATGGCAAGCCCCGACTGCGCCAGCGGGATGCCGACCGGCAGGATGACCCCGACTTCCAGCGCGACGAAATCACCCTGCAGCGCAAGGCTCGCCGAGGCGCTGGTGTTGATCGGCACGATCGTCGCCGCCAGCCCGGCGCGGATCAGGCCGCCGTCGCCGATGCTGACGCTGCCGGTGCCGCTGATGACGCCGGGCAGATCGACCGACGCCGAAAAGCCGCGGAATTCGATGCTGAGGCCGCTGTTGGTGAAACTGGCGCGCAGCGTACAGCCGGTGATCTTGACGACGCCGAGGTCGAGCGCGAACTTCAGGTCGAGCTCGACCCAGGTGCTGCCCGATCCGGCGCGAGTGCCGGCGACGCGGATCAGCTCCCCCAGCGGGCCATTTATCACCCATTGGCCCGGGTCCTCGATGTCGAAACTGGCATTTTCGAAGAGCACGCCAAAGGCATCGAAACCGCTTTGCGCGCTGTCGATCTCGATCCCGACGTCGCGATAGCGGACTTTGATCGGCTTGTTGGCGGTGATGCGGATGCCGAACTGGTTGAAATCGAAACCGATTGCAGCGGTATAGTCGCAGAGCAGCCGGAAGCGCGCGCCCTCCACGGTCGAAATCGCCCGCTGGCGCCATTCGACCTTGACGCCATGAAAGGTGACCTTGCCATCCTTGCCGAACGCCGCGGCAAAGCCGATCGCCGCGACCAGCGCTGCGACGCGCGTCACGCCGCTTGCCACATCGCCGGCGCCGATGCCGGCAAGCAGCGCCGGGCCGAGCGCAAACGCCGTCGCAACCGCATTCATCGGCGCCGAACCGCCGGTCAGCACCGCGAGGCCATCGGGGTCACCGGTCGAATTCAGCGCCAGGCTGAACTGCGTCGCCGTCGTGCGCGGATCATAGGTCCAGCCGCCGATCAGCGTGAAAATCTCCTGACCGTTGACGGTCTGCGGCTGGGTCGCGGTCGGGGTGACATTGCCCGCCCCGCCCGGCACCGGGATCGCCCGCCCCGGCCAGGCGATGGTTAGCTCGGCCTGGGTCGGGATGGCATCGGACAATTCCGTCACCGTCGGGCTGTCCCAGCGCACCACCAGCCGCACGCGATAGGGCGTCGCCACATCGCGCGGGGCCAGCGGCACCAGCGTCGGCGGCA
>JANOCM010000264.1:0-3065 GCA_031412175.1 Alphaproteobacteria bacterium | reverse complement strand
CCCCCAGCCCGGCATGATGCCGACGCGCGCATGGGTGTCGGCAAAGCGCGCGCGCTCGCTGGCAATCAGCACGTCGCAGGCCAGTGCCACCTCGAAACCGCCGGTGATCGCGACGCCGTTGATGGCGCCGATGCAGGGTTTGGTCAGCTGTTCGATGGCGAGGACAGGGTTTTCGTCGGCGGTTTCGGCGTTGGCGGCGCCAAGACCGTCCTGGCCAAGCTCCTTGAGGTCGAGCCCGGCGGTGAAGGCGCGGTCGCCGGCGCCGGTCAGGATGACGACGCGGACGCTGCTGTCCGCCTCCAGCGCGCGCATGGCGGCGGCAAGATCGCGGCGCACGGCGCGTGACAGCGCGTTCATCGCATCGGGGCGGTTGAGCGTGACCGTTGCCACGGCTCCGTCTGTCGTTACCAGCACCACGTCTTCGGCCATGCTCAACTCCCCTTTGGTGGGCACCCTAGCGTATCAGGCGGGGAATTGTCCTGACGTTGCTGTCAGCTATGGCGACGCAGAATCAGGTAGAATGCCCCGCCGCCGCCATGCCGTGGATGGGCGGCGCGCAACGAAGCGATGCGGCTGCGCATGGCGCCGGCATCGAGCCAGTGCGCCAGTTCGGCGCGGATCCGGCTGGGCCGATCGGCGCGGCCCTTGCCGGTGATGACCAGCAGCACACGGTCGCCATTGGCATGGGCATGGTCGAGCGCCTGTGACAGCACGTCGTGCGCAGCGGCGAGCGTATGGCCGTGCAGGTCGATGATGCGGTCGGGGCGGATGTCGCCTGCGCGCAACTTGCGGTCCCAGCCGCCGTCGAGCGTGGCACCGGCGACGGTTTTCTGCGGCTTTGCGGTGGGATTGAGCGGGCGCGGCGGCGGTGGAACGGCGATTCTGGCGGGGGTTTCGGGTGGTTTCGGCTGCGGCGGCGGTGGTGCTGCAGGGGCGGCGCGCTTGCCGGTGATGGGGCGAACGGTGGCGGCAACGCGCGACCACAGCGCCTGTTCATGGGCGGTGAGGCGGCGCGCCACTAACCGGCGAACCGTGCGGCGGCAGCCTTGGGCAGCAGGATCAGCACCCGCGCTGCGGCCGCCTGTGCCCCGGCGTCGGCGCGGGCTTCGGCGCCGGCACCCAGGAACAGGTCGATGCGGTTGGCGCCCTTGATGGCGCCGCCGGTATCCTGCGCCACCAGCAGCGCCACCAGCGCGCGGTTGCCGGGCAGGGTGGTTTCGACGATCAACGGCGCGCCCAATGGCACGAACAGCGGGTCGGCGGCGACCGATATGCGCGGGGTGACCGGCACGCCCATCGCGCCGATCGGGCCGTCGCCCTTTACCTCGCGGAAGAACACCACGCTGGGGTTGGCGGCCAGCAGCGACGGTGCCTCGGCCGGGTGGTTGCGCAGCCAGCCAAGGATGGCGTTCATGTTGGCGCCACCCTTGGGCAGGTCGCCACGATCGACAAGCACCCGCCCGATCGCGACATAATCGCGGCCGTTCTGGCTGTCATAGCCGATGCGCATGATGCTGCCATCGGGCAGCCGCAGTCGGCCCGAGCCCTGGATTTCGAGGAAAAACGCCTCGTAGGGATCGGCAGCCCAGGCGAGTTCAAGGCCCTTGCCGGCCAGCGCGCCGGCCTGGATGGCGGCGCGGTCGGGGTAGGGGACGAGCGCCTTGCCATCCACACGCCCGCGCAGCTTGCGGCCCTTGAGGTCTGCGGCAAAGGCGCCGAGATCGGCCTCGATGAGGTCGGGCGGGCGGCGGTAGAAGGGGGTGGGATAGCCTGGCGCGGCGACGCGCGAGCCGGCAAGTTCGGGCTCGAAATAGCCGGTGCTGAAGCCCTTGCCGCCATCGACGGCGACGGCGGCGAAGTTGGCGGCGAAAAATTGCGCCGGGTCACGGGCGGTTGCTGCCGCAGTGCAGGCTGCGTCCCAGTCACCCGGCCGAGTTAGACCGCTGCGATCCTCGCGTTTTTTCAGCGACGGGCAGCTCTTGCGGAACGCCGCAAGCGCAGTGGCAGGGTCACCGGTGGGGGCAAAGGCGGCGGGGGTAACCAGCAGGTCGGCGGCGCGCGTGATCCGCTGGGGAACCGTTGCAGCCGGTGCGGTCGGTGTCGTCGGCACACTTGCCGGTGGCGGTAGCCGCACCGCCTGCGGCGCACAGGCAGCCAGCAGCAATGGAACGAAAAGGGGAAACCGGATTTTCAGCACCGCCGTGCCATACGCCGCCGCGCGCCGGCGGCGCAACCGTCAGGCGGTCTTGTCGCCGTCGCCGGGGGTGTCGTCGTCGGTGGCGATCAACAGCCACTGCGGATCGCGGCTGCCGATGTGGCGGCTGAACGTCCAGACATCGTTGGTCGCGATCGGTTCGGCACCACCGACCGACACGTGCGCAATGAAGCGCACGGTGACTTCGGCCATCTGGCCGATCATTTCGGCCTGGGTGATGGCGGCGCTGTCGACCGACACGATGCGGTTGTTGAGCCGCGCGCCGTCACGATCCTCGATCGCCGTGGCGAAATTTTCCTGGATTTCGTCGGAAACCAGCCCGTTCATGGTGCGAGTATCGCCCGACCAGAAGGATTCGAGAATCATCCGGTAGGCGGCGTTGGCGCCAGCCATGAAGCGTTCCGGGTCAAAGCCGGTATCGGCGTCGGCGACGGCCTGCAGCGCCGGGGCGAGGCCGGTATCGGTGCCGGCGGGCACCGCGACCAGGCCGCGCGACGGTGCCTCGATGCCGCGGCTGGCGGGGGCGGTGATTTCCGGCGCGCCGGGGCGGAAACTGTCACCGACCGGCCGCTCATGGCCGGTGCGCTTGCCCAGCACGCTGACCAGGCGCAGGCCGATGAAGGCGGCCAGCATCGCCAGCAGCACGATCTCGATCCACGAACTCCCGTCAGCCATCGGCTTGTCCTATTCCACTCATGGCCTGCATAGCAGGGAAAATACCGCCCGGTCCATCACCACGACACCGCCTGCGCCATTTGCCGCGATTTCGGCACCGCATTGGGTCAACGGCCCAGCCCTGCGAAAGCTGCAATGGTGGCGATATCCGGCGCCAGTGACATGATGATGAACC
>JANOCM010000263.1:0-1649 GCA_031412175.1 Alphaproteobacteria bacterium | reverse complement strand
CCTTCGTCGTCGTAAATCGCCACTATCGGGTTTGAGGTGCTGCTCACCGCCGCACGGAACATTCCGGGCGTGTTGAATGACCAGCCGCAACTACCGTCGGCACCGACGAAAATCACCCCGCCATCGCCGTCGATCGCGCGCAGATCGTGCTGCACCACCTGGTCGGCGGCCGCCTGCGGCGTTTCGCCGAGCATCCGCACCCGCGCACCGATCTCGTGCGCCGCGGCCAGCCGGATGAAATCCTCGCCCGATCCGGTCGCCGAAATCGCCACCGACCGGTCGTCGGCCCAGGTGCCGGCGCCGATCAGCGGCGAATCGCCGATGCGGCCCCAGCGCTTGCCGGTGAGCCCGCCTGTCGAGGTCGCCGCCGCCAGATGCCCGGCGGTGTCGCGCGCCACGGCGCCGACGGTGCCGTATTTGAGCGTCTTGTCGAACACCGATTCGCCGCGCGCCGCCGCCGCCTGCATCGCCTGCAATGCCTGCCAGCGCTCCTCCACCCGGAACCAGCCGGGCTCGACCTGCTCAAGGCCCTGTTCGAGCGCAAAGCTGTCGGCACCTTCGCGCCAGCAGCACATGCGGGCTGCGCTCCATCACCGCACGGGCGAGGCTGACCGGATTGCGCGTCCGTGTCACCCCGGCGACAGCCCCGGCAGCGCGGGTGGCGCCATCCATGATCGCCGCGTCGAGCTCGTTGCGGCCTTCGGCGGTGAACACCGCGCCGCGCCCGGCGTTGAAGCGTGGGTCGTCCTCGAGCGCGCGGACGGCGGCCTCCACGGCATCGAGCGCGCTGCCGCCGGCGCCAAGCACCGCCGCGCCGGCATCGAGGGCGGCGACCAATCCGGCGCGATAGCCGGCATCCTGTGTGGCGGTCAGCGCGGCGCGCGCCATCCGGCCCGACCCGCCGTGCACGACCAGCGACCAAGGCATTTGGGGCGAGGATGTCGAGATGGGCAAATCCCCGCACCTGGTAGCAGCGGGCAGATTTGAACTGCCGACCTCCGGGTTATGAATCCGGCGCTCTCACCAACTGAGCTACGCTGCCGTGTTTCCAGTGAGGCGCCGCTATAGTCGCAGGCGCCCGACAGGGTCAACTATCGTCGTCAGAACGCGTAGACCAGCGTCACCCGGCTCGTCGTGTCGTTCTTCTTGCGGCCGAGCGGCGGGTTGGATTCGGTGTTGAGCTGGAAGGAGGCGCGCGCCGACAGCTTGCCCGACAGCTTGGCGGTCAGCGCCGTCAGCGACTGGAACGAGGTGTTGAAGCTGTCGTAGAACACCGTCGCGCCTTCGCTGAATTCGAGGCCGGGGGACAAGGCCCACCAGAAATTGCCGGCACCGCGCGCGGCAAAGGCGTTGTCGCTGATGCCATTGGTGAAATTGGTCTGGCGCAGGGCAGGGCCGGCCTCTACCGCCAGCCGCATCGTGTCGGTGTTGATGATCTTGTAGCCAAGCCCCAGCGATTCGGCGAAGCGCCGGCTGAAGCCCGAGAATTCATCCTTTTCATAGGACAAGGTCGCCAGCGCATAGAAGTTCGGCGTGATGTTGTAATTGCCTTCATAGCCGGCGAAATAACGCTCGCGCGTCGTCACGCCGTCCTGGCGCTGGTAATCGACGAAACCGCGCAAGGCATGCTTCCACGAGCGGGTTTCCTT
>JANOCM010000262.1:0-3301 GCA_031412175.1 Alphaproteobacteria bacterium | reverse complement strand
ATTGGAATAGGGCACCGCGGCGATGGCGGCGCGCATTCCCGCCGAGACATCGACATCGATCTGGCTGAGAATGCCGAGCGGGATGGTGCAGACGCAATAATCGGCCCTGGCGGTTTCCACGGCGCCGCTGGCGACATCGGTGTAGGTGACGGTGACGGCGCCGCCCGACTGGTCGATCTTGGTCACCTTGGCGCCATATCGGATCGTGTCGCCGACCTGGGCGGCAAAGGCCTTGCCGATCATGCCCATGCCGCCGACCGGCTGGAACATCGTCGTCTGGCGTTCATGGCCCATGTGCTGGGCGAACACCCGCCAGATGCCCGATTGCCGGACATCGCGGAAATCGAACGGATCGGACGGGATCGGCGCGCCATCCACCCCGCCGCCGGGGGGGCGGTCGAAGCCGCGCCGCGACGCCGATTCGCGCCCGCGGACATAGCGCATGTCCTTGTCGAGCATCCCCCAGGTGCGCAGCGCTTCCTTCAGCTTGTCGCCGTCCTCGGCGGTCATCGCGGCGTTGAGACCCTTGTTGTCGATGGCCTTCGACAACAATTCGGCGACATTGCCGTCCCAATCGGCGGCGAGTTCGCGATAACGCTGCGGCTTGCCGCCGAACGCCTTGGAATTGTGCACCAGCGCCTGGTGGTTGAGCTGGATGAAGGGTTCGAGCGCGATGCCGAACGCCTTGCAATAATGCAGCAAGGTGCGGTGGTGATAGGGGATGCGCCACGGGCCGGGATTGAGGTAATTGCCCTTGGCAAAGCCGACTTTCTGCGTGGCGCCGCCGAGTTCGGTATAGGTATCGCCGCCGTACAGCGACCAGTTCCGGCCACCGGGGCGACTATTGTATTCGATGATGCGGACCTTGTATCCGGCCTTGGTCAGCTCATAGGCCGCCAGCATCCCCGCCAGCCCGGCGCCGAGCACCAGCACGGTCGCGCCGGGGCGCGCGCCCGACAGGTTGGGCGGGCCGGTGAACTGGGTTTCGGCGGCATGGCCCATCGTCGCCATCGCCTGATAGAGAACCGAGGCGCCGCCCATCACGCCGATGGCATGGAGTATCTCGCGGCGTGTCGGCGCCCGTCCGGCCATATCCATTCAGCGCATCCCCCGATTGTGCACCGCAACAAGTAGGGATGGTGCCGTCAATCGCCGGGCTTCGCAATGGGCTGTTTGCCCCCTGCAAATTGTCGCATCGGCCCGATCAGGCCGCCCAGCTCGCCAGGTCCGGCTGTTCGCCGATCAGCGCCAGGCCGTGGGCAATCGAGGTCAGTTCGCCGCCCGTGGCCAGCCGCTCGCTGCCGAAGCGATCGGCAAACAGCCGGATGATGCGCGGCGTCAGCGAGGTGCCGCCGGTCAGGAAGACGCGGTCGATCGCCTCGGGCGGGGTGCCGGCCATCGCCAGCGCGCGATCGACGGCGGCGGTCATAGCGGCGATTTCGGGGGCGATCCACGCTTCGAAATCGGCGCGCGTCACCGGTGCCTCGATCGCCAGCCCGGCGCCGCTGAAGCGGAACACCGCAGTTTCGGCCGCCGACAGGTCGCGCTTGACCTGGCCGACCGCCTCGTACAGCCGAAAGCCGAGTTCCTGTTCGATGATCGCGATCATGCGCCCGATGGCGGCAGGGTCGGTGGCGGCGCGGCGCAGCTTTTCAAGATCGGCGAGCGTCTTGCGGTTGCGCATCAGCGCCAGCCGCGACCAATCGGCGAAATCGCCGAAATAGCCGCGCGGGATCTCGAGCAGCTTGTCGAAGGACCGGTAGGTGCCGCCCTTGCCGAGCAGCGGCATCACCAATTGTTCGACGATGCGGGCATCGAAACGATCGCCGGCAATGCCGACCCCGGCGTGCCCCAGGGGCCGGCAGCGGCGCGGCGCACCGGGCGCTTCGATGCGCACCACCGAAAAATCGCTGGTGCCGCCGCCGAAATCGGCCACCAGCACCGTCGCCGGGTCGGTGATCCGCGACGCATAGCTGAACGCCGCGCCGAGCGGTTCGTAGACGTAATGGACCGTGCCCAGTGCGCCGAACATCGCGTCATAGCGTTGCCGGGCGAGAGCCTCGTCGGGCGCATGGCCGGCGTAGACGACGGGCCGCCCGACGACAATGCGCGCGGCGCCGTCCATCGCACCGCCGGCGCGTGCTGCCATGCGGCCAAGGAAGGTCCGGCCGAGATCTTCGAACTTGTAGCGGCGTTCGAACACCGTTGCATGTTCGAAGCCGGCGTTGGCGGCAACCGATTTGAACGACTGCAGGAACCGGCTGCCTTCGGGAAACGCCAGATATTCGGCGATGCCCCATGGCCCGGCCTCCACAGCGGTGCCGCCGCGCACTGACTCGTCCTCCCAAAAGCACAGCGCCGAACGAAATGCCGCCGCGGCACCGGCGGGTGCATCGAGCATGACCAGCTCCGACGCACCGGCGCGCGCCACCGCCGCCACCGAATTGGTGGTGCCGAAATCAAGGCCGAGGCTGAAGGGTGCGGGCGGGGGCATGGGGCGCCGTCGCTACACGCCGCGCGGCGCCGGCGCCAAGAAAATCCTTAACCGGCGGACGATCGCGAGCGCAGCCCCGCTGGCGGCGTTGCGCCGCCATGCTTAATTCGCCGTGCGGGCGGCCGTACAACGCTGCGGAGCGCGTAAAATGCCGGCCCGGCGACCCGTTAGCCAAGGCATGAGACCGCTGCTTCCCCTGCTTGCGATTGCCGTGCTCTTGTCGTCGGCATGCACAACCGACGCGCCACTGTCGCGCAGTGGCGGCCCCGGCGTCGGCCCCAGCCCGGGCTGGCAGGCATTTTGCAGCGCGCGGTGTGGATCGGCGGCCGATTGCGATCCGATCCCGCGCACCGCCGCCATGCCCGACGCGCGGCCGGCGATGGCACCGCTCGGCTGGCATGATTATTGCCGCCGCAACCGGCAGGACCATGCATGCGCCGAATAGCGGCCTTGCTGCTGCTGCTGGTGATGCCGGCCCGGGTCGGCGCCGTGGAGCTTGATGACGCCCGCTGGGGAATGCTGTCGGCGGCCGCGCGCGACGGCTTTGCGCTGGTCGAAATCAGCGATCGCGCCCGCTATGGCCGCGCCGATTATTGGGCGATTGCCGACGCCGACGGCGGCGATTGCGAGGACAAGGCGTTGCGCGCGCGGGCCGTGCTGATCGGCCAGGGCTGGCCGGCCGCGAGCTTGCGCATCGCGATGGCCTGGACGGAAAGCCGCGACTATCACGCCGTGCTGACCATCGACGTGGAACGCCATGGCGCACCAGCGACCTATGTGATCGACAATCGCTTTCCGTGGGTGGTC
>JANOCM010000261.1:0-3775 GCA_031412175.1 Alphaproteobacteria bacterium | reverse complement strand
TCATTTCGCCTCGAAGGAAGCCCTCGGCATCGCCGCCGCCGCCCATTGGCGCGCCCATGCCGCCGAACTGTTCGACCACGCCGCCTACCGCAGCGATCCCGATCCGGTGGCGCGCGTGCTCGCCTATGTCGATCACCGCGCTGCGCTGATCACCGGCACGCCGGCGGAATTCTGCTGCCTGGCCGGCACGATGGTGCAGGAGGTGCATGACAGCCACCCCGCGCTCCGCGACGCCTGCCGCGACAGCATCTTCGGCCATGCCGACAGCCTCGCCGAGGATTTCAACGCGGCAATTGCGGCGCGCGGGGTGGAGGGTGTCACCGGCATCGGTCTCGCGCGCCATGTCCAGGCCGTGCTGCAGGGTGGCTTCATCATGGCGAAGGCCATGCACGACCCGTCGCCGGCGCTGGAGGCTGTCGCCCATTTGCGGCGTTACCTGGTCATGACTTTTGGGGAAGGAGAGCGAAGATGAGCGATCAAATTGCACCGAGGCAGCCAAGGGGCGTCGCCCCGCATCTTGTCTGCAAGGACGCTTCCGCAGCGATCGATTTCTACAAACAGGCGTTCGGCGCCAGGGAGATGGTGCGCCTTCCCGGCACCGACGGCCGGTTGATGCACGCCGCGCTGGAGATCAATGGCGGCATCGTCATGCTCGCCGACGAATATCCCGACATGGGCAGCGTTTCACCGGCGACGCTCGGCGGCAGCCCGGTGACGCTGCATCTCGGCGTACCGGATGCCGAGGCTGCCATTGCCCGCGCGGCGGCGGCCGGCGCGACGATAACGATGCCGGCCCAGCCGATGTTCTGGGGCGATCTCTATGGCATGGTCACCGACCCCTTTGGCCATGTCTGGTCGCTGGCGACGCCGATGGGCGAGCCGATGACCAGCGCGCAGCTCGCCGAAGCGCTGAAGACGGCGGCACCTCCCCATGGGTAAGATCACGCCCTGCCTGTGGTTCGACACCGAAGCCGAGGACGCCGCCCGCCATTATGTCGGGCTGTTCGACGATGCCGCCATCGGCATGATCTCGCGCTATGGCGAGAACATGCCGAGGCGGGCGGGCAGCGTTCTCGTCGTCGAATTCACCCTGCGCGGCCAGCCGTTCATGGCGCTCAACGCCGGCCCCGGCGTGCCGTTCACCGACGCCATTTCGCTCTCGGTCGATTGCGAAACCCAGGCCGAGATCGACCATTACTGGGATGGCCTGATCGCCGGTGGCGGCCATCCGGTCCAGTGTGGCTGGCTGAAGGATCGCTTCGGCGTGTCGTGGCAGGTGGCGCCGCGGGCGATGGCCGACATGCAGCGCGACGGCACGCCCGAACAAGTCAACCGGCTGATGCAGGCAATGATGGGGATGGTGAAGCTCGATCTCGCCGCGCTGCAGCGCGCTTTTGACGGAGAATGACGATGGCCGACACTTTTGAACTCGCGATCGAACGGCATTTCGACGTGCCGCCAGCGGCGATCTGGGCGGCGTGGACCGACCATCTGACCGAGTGGTGGTGCCCGCGGCCGTGGACGACCGAGATCATCGATTGGGACATGCGGCCCGGCGGCGCCGCCCATGTGACCATGCGCGGGCCGAATGGTGAAACCAGCGACATGCCGGGCGTGTTCCTCGAAGTATCGGAGCCCCGGCGCATCGTCTTCACCAACGCGTTCACCGCCGGCTGGCAGCCGCAGGCGCCGTTCATGGTCGGCATCTTCGAATTCACCGACGATGGCGCCGGCGGCAGCCATTACCGCGCCGCGGCGCGCCACTGGACCGCGGCCGCGATGCAGGAGCATGCGGCAATGGGGTTCGAAGCCGGCTGGGGCACGGTCGCCGACCAGCTGCTGGCGGTAGCGCAGCGAGTCGCCGGCAAATGACGATCACGGGCAGCTGCCTGTGCGGCGCGCTGCGCTATGCGGCGACCGGCGCGCCGACGCTCGCCGGCTTTTGCTTTTGCAGCGATTGCCGCAAGGCTTCGGGATCGGGATTCATGCCGTTCATGGGTTTCGATGCCGCCGCTGTCCGCTTCAGCGGCGCGCCGCACCAGCACCGTGCCACGGCGATCCACGGCGGCGCGGCAGTGCGCAATTTCTGCCCGAGCTGCGGCGGGCTGGTGTTCGGCGGAATCGTCGGCGTCGATACCAGCCACACCGTCTATGCCGGCTCGCTCGACGACCCGGCGCATTTCACGCCGAGCATGGCGATCTTCGGCCGCGATCGGCCGGCCTGGGTGGCAGTCCCCGACGGCATTACGGTTTTCGATATCATGCCCGACCGCTGAGGCTGCTGCCTTTGCGACGAATTTGCCGCCCACCAACATTGCCATTCTGTAATGTCGGCCATAAACAGGCCCGCCGCCAACACAGGAGCCACCAGTGCCGAAATTCGCCGCCGGCGTCGTACGCTTCCAGCGCGACGTCTATCCCGGGATGAAATCCCTGTTCGAAACGCTGAGCAAGGGCCAGTCGCCCGAGGCGCTGTTCATCACCTGCTCCGATTCGCGCATCGAGCTCGGCACCCTGACCCAGGCCGAGCCCGGCGACCTTTTCGTCGTGCGCAACGCCGGCAACATCGTGCCGCCCCATTCGAACACGACCGGGGCCACAACCGCAGCGATCGAATTCGCCGTCGGCGCGCTGAAGGTGCCGCACATCGTCATCTGCGGCCACACCGATTGCGGCGCGATGAAGGGTGCGATGGCGCCCGAAAAGCTCGACGCGTTGCCGCATGTCCGCGACTGGCTCGGCTATTCACGCGCCGCGGTGGAGATCGTCGCGGCGATCGGCGCCGATCTCGACGACCATGACCGGATGCTGCTGCTGCTCGAACAGAATGTCATCCTGCAGCTCAACCATCTGAAGACGCATCCCGCCGTCGCCGTGGCGCTGGCGACCGGCAGCCTGCAGCTGCACGGCTGGGTCTATGACATCAAGGACGGCGAGGTTTACGCCTGGGACGAAGCCATCAACGACTTCCTGCCGGTCAGCAAGCGGTACGCGGAACAGGTGAAAAAATACTTGGTCGCCGACGGCCACGCCCACGGCTGACGGCGGGCATCAGGCCATCTGAGCCCCGCGCACCAGCCGGCCGGGCAGCGCGCCGCTCGGCACGCCGTCGCGGTAGGTGACGACACCGCTCTTGATCGTCACCTTGTAGCCGTCGGCGAGCTGGCGCAGCCGCTTGCCGCCGGCGGGCAGGTCGCGGACCATCGACGGCGCATGCAGGGTAAGCGCTGCCAGATCGATGATGTTGAGATCGGCCTTGCAGCCCGGCACCAGCCGGCCGCGGTCATTCAGGCCGACGGCCGCCGCCGGCACCGATGTCAGCGAGCGGATCGCGGCGGGGAGCGGCACGGCCTCGCCCGGCCCTGCGTCGCGGACGAAATGCTGCAGGTAAAAGGTCGTGAAGCTGGCGTCGCAGATGACGCCATAATGCGCGCCGCCGTCGCCCAGCCCGATGATCGTATCGGGGTGGGTGCACATCTCGCGCGCCGCTGCCAGATTGCCGTCGCGGTAATTGGCGCCGGGCAGGAACAGGATGTTGCGACCGTCGTTTTCGAGCAGCAGGTCATAGGCGACCTCCGCCGCCGTGCGCCCCTGCCGCGCCGCGATGCGATCGAGCCGATCCTCGGGGGCCGGGTCATAGACCGGCGGTTCGCCCATCAGATAGGTCGCGGTCGAAGCCTCGACGATCGCCATGTAGAACGGGTTGGTGTCGCTCGGTGCCTCCGCCAGCAGTTGCGCGCGCAGCGCCGGATCGCGCATGGCAGCGACCTTGTCG
>JANOCM010000260.1:0-2557 GCA_031412175.1 Alphaproteobacteria bacterium | reverse complement strand
GCCTTGCCCGGGTCGCCATAGTCGTCGACCCAATAGCGGCCGGCGGTGAAGCGGTTGAAGCGCAGCATGTCCATCACGCCGACCGCGGGCAGCGCCGCGGCGAACAGGTCGGGGCGCTGGTTGACGACGGCGCCGACGAGCAAGCCGCCGTTCGAACCGCCGCTGATCGCCAGCATTTTCGGCGTAGTGACCCCCGATTTGACCAGCGCCTCGCCGGCGGCGATGAAATCATCGAAGACATTCTGCTTCTTCGCCAGCCGCCCGGCATCGTGCCACGCGGCGCCATATTCGCCGCCGCCGCGCAGATTCGCCGACACGAACACCCCGCCCATGTCCATCCAGCCGAGCCAGCGCGGCGAGAATCCGGGCGTCAGCGACACGTTGAAGCCGCCATAGCCATAAAGCATCGTCGGGTGCGGGGCCTTGGGGTCGAGGCTCTTTTTATGCGTCACGAACATCGGCACCCGCGTCCCGTCCTTCGACGTGTAGAAAACCTGGGTGACGACATAGTCATCGGGGTTGAACGCCACCTTGGCGGTGCGCACCGGCGTCGCCTTGTTGGTGCGGCTGTCGTACGCCCACACCGAACCCGGCGTCGCAAAGCTCGAAAAGTTGAAATAGGTCACCGGCCCGGCGCCCGATTCAAAGCCGGCGGCGGTGCCGATCCCGGGCAGCGGCACCGGCCCGACCAGCTTGCCGCTGGGTTCGTATAGCAAATTTGCCGACTTGGCATCGGCGAGCGTCTCGACGACAAAGCGGCCGCCGACGAGCGATGCACCGACGATGGTGTCCTTGCCCTGCGGCACGATCTCCGTCAGCGCTCCCGAAAGCGCATCGACGGCGACGAGGCGATAGCGCGGGGCTTGCTTGTCGGTGACGAAATACAGCGTCGTGCCGTCGCTGCCGGCGAGGTTCCAGCTGTGCTCGAGGCCCATGATCAGGGTGCGCGGCTTTTCGTTTTTGGTCAGGTCGGCCACGGTGACTTCATAGCGATCGTCGGTGCCCGCCGACGAGATGATGACCAGCCAGCGGCCGTCGTCGGTGACATCGGCGCCATGGCCGAGCTTGGGGCGGTCGGGCGTCGCATAGACCAGCACATCGGCGGCCTGCGGGGTGCCGAGCGTGTGCAGATACAGCTGCTGGTTCTCGTTGGTCGACTGGAACTTGGCGCCCGGCGCCGGGGCGGCGAAGCGCGAATAATAGAATCCGCTGCCGTCGCCGTTCCAGGCGATGCCGGTGAATTTCGCCCATTCGATTACATCGGCCAGGTCGTTGCCGGTGGCGACATCGCGGACCTTGATCGTCCGCCAGTCGGTGCCGCCATCCTGCACCGCATAGGCGAGGAACTTGCCGTCGTCCGAAGGCTGCCATTCGGCAAGCGCCGTCGCGCCATCCTTGGCCCAGGGGTTGGGATCGACCAGCACCCGCGCCGGCGCGTCGCCGTCCGCCACATACAGCACCGCCTGGTTCTGCAGGCCGCTGTTGCGGGTGTAGAATTGCCGGCCACCGCGCAGGCGCGGCACGCCGAAGCGTTCGTAATTCCACAATTGCGTCAGCCGCGCCTTGATCGCGTCGCGGCCGGGCAATGCCGCCAGATAGGCATCGGTGACCTTGTTCTGCGCCGCCACCCAGTCCGCAACCTTGGGATCGGTGCGAACATCGTTCTCCAGCCAGCGATACGGATCCTTGACAGTGACGCCGTGCAGAACGTTGCTCTGCGGCACGGTGGCAGTAGCCGGATAGGGCCCGGCGGTGGCCGGTGGTGCGGCGCTGGCGGCCCCCGGCAACTGGCTGATCATGGCGGCGGCGACAGCATGGTGAAGGCGCATTGGGCTCCGGGCGAACTTTGAGGTTGCGGCGCGCACCTTACGATGTTCGCGCCGCAGGGAAAGCCCCGATCGCCGCGACTTATGGCGTCTTGCGCCGCGTCGTCCGCGTCGTCGTCGCTGCCGTGATCGCCGCCCCGTCGCGGCGGTCGAGCATCACCATTTCCTCGCGTTCCACCGTATACGGCGGCGGGAAGCCGGCGGCGCCGAAGGTCGCGGCGATCAGCTTGTTGGTGTCGAAAGTGACCTGCCAGTAATGGCTGGTATGGCAATAGGGGCGCACCGCGAGGACGGTGCCGCGTTCGTTGAAATCGATGATTTCCACATCGGGCGCCGGGTCGGCGACGACATTGGGGATGGCCGACAGCAGCGGCTTCAGCCGGGCAATGGCGTCCAATGGATCGACGCCGAACGCCAGCTGCGCGGTGCGATCGACGCGGCGATACGAATGGCTGCTGAAATTCTTGATGGTGTCGCCCGAAACCTTGCCGTTGCCGACGATGGTGACGACATTGTCGGGGCTGGTGATGACGGTGTTGAACAGGCCGATTTCGGTGACGGTGCCTTCGACGCCCCCGGCGACGACATAATCACCGACCTTGTAGGGGCGGAAGATGATCAGGAAGGCGCCGGCGGCGAAATTGCCGAGCAGCCCCGACCAGGCGGCGCCGATGGCGAGGCCGACACCGGCGAGCAGCGCGGCAAAGCTGGTCGTTTCTACGCCGAAATAG
>JANOCM010000259.1:0-2274 GCA_031412175.1 Alphaproteobacteria bacterium | reverse complement strand
CCCTTGATGCGCAGCAGCTCTGCCGTCGTCAGCCCGGCCGGGCCGGCGCCGATGATGCCGACCGACTGCGACGAGCGATCGGCGACGATGCGCAGCGGCTTGACCCAGCCGTTTTCCCAGGCGGTGTCGGTGATGAATTTTTCCACCGAGCCGATAGTGACGCTGCCGAAATCCTTTTCGATGACGCAATTGCCCTCGCACAAGCGGTCCTGCGGGCAGATGCGGCCGCAGATTTCGGGCATCGTGCTGGTCGCGGCGGAGAGCTCATAGGCCTCCTCCAGCCGGCCGTCGGCGGTCAGCTTCAGCCAGTCGGGGATGTTGTTGTGCAGCGGGCAATGGACCTGGCAAAACGGCACGCCGCACTGCGAGCAGCGCGATGCCTGCTCCTCGGCCTTGGCGACGATATAGGGCCGCGCGATCTCGAGGAAATCATGCGCGCGCTGCTCGGCGGCGCGCTTGGCCGGATAGGCCTGCGGCGCGTCGGTAAACTTCAACATCCTGGTGTCGGCCATGCTCGCCAGCCCCTTTCGGAGGCTGCGTTAACGGTTCACCGCATGGGAGTCACGCAAAAAGTGGCAATTAGGACAGTATAAGTTACCTAATTAATTCTCCAAACCGCGACGCGCACCTCACGCTCGCGCATAAAATGGCCGATACGGTCCTATCTGGCCAGCAGCCACACCATGGCCGCCGATCCGACGATGATTCGGTACCAGGCAAAAGGTGCAAAGCCGAAGCGGCTGACGATGGCGACGAAGCCCTTGACCACGGCGAGCGCGACGATGAACGAAATGCCGAAACCGATGCCGATCGCCGACATCTGACTGGTGTCGAGCGTATCGCGATTCTTCCACAACAGCAGCAGAGTCGCCCCGGCGATCGTCGGCACGGCAAGGAAAAAGCTGAACTCCGCCGCGGTCTTGCGGTCGATTTTCAACAGCATTGCCGCCATGATGGTGGCGCCCGATCGCGACACACCCGGCACCATGGCGAGGCACTGGCCGACGCCGACGAGCAGCGCCGATCTCGCCGGCATGGTTTCGACGCTGAACACTATGGGCACACCTTCGTTGCGCTCTATCACCAGGATCGCGATGCCGCCGACGATCAGCGCCACGGCGACCGTCATCGGGCTGAGCAGCATGGCTTCGAACGCCTTGATGAACAGCACGCCGGCGATGCCGGCCGGCACAAAGCCGAGCACGATGTTGCGCAGGAACGCCCATGCCCCCGGCGCCCGGCCGAACAGCCCGATGCCAACGTCGACGAAGCGCCGGAAATAGGCGACGACGACGGCCAGGATGGCGCCTGACTGGATGGCGATCTCGAAGGTCGCATTTTCGGTGCCGCGAAAGCCGAGCAACTCGCCGGCGAGGATCAGATGGCCGGTGGATGATACCGGCAGGAATTCGGTCAGGCCTTCGACGATCCCCAGGATGATGATGTCGGTGAGCGAATGATCCATGGGGTCTCCGTCGCCAGCAATCCGCCGGGCGGCGGCAGCGATAGCCGCTGCGCTGCGGTAATGCCAGCGAACCCGCCTAATGCCCGGCGAGGCCGGCCGCGTGCACCTTGTTGAAGCGGCCGCCGCTGCGGTAGCGCTCGAGCATCGCCGGGACGAAGGCTTCCAGCGGTGTCGGCGTGACCCCAAGGTCGATCAGGCCCGGCCTGGTGGCGCCGACGATATTGTCCTTTTTGAGCATCGCCAGCTGGTCCGATGTCATCGGCATGAACGGCAGCAGGTCGCCCATCTTGCCCATAAGCGCCGCGATGCCATCGGGCACCTCCACCAGCGTGCGCTCCAGCCGCGTTTCGGCGTTGATCATTTGCAATATGGCCCGAAAGCTCAGCACTTCGGGCCCGCCAAGCTCATAGGTCTGGCCCGCGGCCGCCGGGAGGGTGAGCGCCGCCAGCACCGCGGCGGCGACGTCGAGAACATAGACCGGCTGGAACCGGCTGTTGCCGCTGATGACCGGCAGGATCGGCGACAGTCGCGCCATCGCGGCGAAGCGGTTGAGGAACTGATCCTCTGGGCCGACGACGAGGCTGGGCCGCAGGATCGTCGCGGTCGGGATGGCGGCGAGCACGGCGGCTTCACCGGCGGCCTTGGTTTTGGCATAGGGCACCGGCGAGGCCGCATCGGCGCCGATTGCCGACACCTGGATATAGTGGCGCACGCCCGCGGCCGCGGCGCAGCGGGCGGCGCGGCCGGCGCCTTCGGCCTGAACTGCCGTGAACGACTGGCCGGATTTTTCATCGAGGATGCCGACCAGG
>JANOCM010000258.1:0-3658 GCA_031412175.1 Alphaproteobacteria bacterium | reverse complement strand
GACCGGCAATGGCTGTTTCGCCGAACAGGTCATCGCCAATCGCGCCCAGCTGGTGCCGATTCCCGGCGACATGCCCTTCGACATCGCCAGCGGGTTCACCATGACCTATGGCACGTCGCACCATGCGCTCAAGCAGCGCGCCCGGCTGCAGCCCGGCGAGACGCTGCTGGTGCTCGGCGCCGCCGGCGGAGTCGGGTTGACAGCGGTCGAGCTTGGCAAGGTGATGGGCGCAAAGGTCATCGCCGCAGCATCTTCCGACGAAAAACTGGCGCTGTGCCAGCAATATGGCGCCGACGAGACGATCAACTATGCCACCGAAGACCTGAAGGACCGCATCAAGGCGCTGACCGGCGGCAAGGGCGTCGATGTCGTCTATGATCCGGTCGGCGACCGCTTTGCCGAGCCGGCGTTCCGCGGCATCGCCTGGAACGGCCGCTATCTCGTCGTCGGCTTTGCCGGCGGTGCGATCCCGTCGCTGCCGCTCAACCTGCCGCTGATCAAGGGCGCCAGCATTGTCGGCGTGTTCTGGGGTGCCTTCACCCAGGCCGAGCCGGCGCTGCACCGCGAGAACATGGCGGAGTTGCTGGCCTGGTACAACGAAGGCAAGCTGAAGCCGCATGTGTCGAAGCATTTCACCCTCGATGAGGGCCCGGCGGCGATCCGCTGGATGATGGACCGCAAGGCCACCGGCAAGGTGGTCCTCGACGTTTAGTTTTCCTCCCTCGTCCCTGCGGCGAGGGCGATTCGCGCAGCGAGTGGGGTGGGGGTCGCTCGCGTCGGAGGTTGGCAACCCCCACCCCGCTCGGCTGCCGCCGAGTCGCCCTCCCCGCAGGGGGGAGGGAGTTCAGGAGTTCCCATGAAACTGCGCGACACCTACCCGCTGTATCTCGCCAACAAGCCCGAGCAGCCCAACACCGATCTCGCGGTGACCGACAAGTTCACCGGCGAAGTCGCGACACGGGTGGCGATGGCCGACGCGGCGACGATCGATCGCGGCATTGCGGCGGCTGTCGAAGCGACGAAGCCGATGGCGGCAATGGCGGCCTATGAACGCCAGGCGGTGCTGATGCACTGCGTCAAGCGCTTCACCGAGCGCCAGGACGAGCTCGCCTATGCGCTGTGCATCGAGGCCGGCAAGCCGATCAAGGATGCGCGCGGCGAGGCCGGCCGGCTGATCGACACTTTCCGCATCGCCGCCGAGGAAAGCGTGCGGATGACCGGCGAGGTGCAGCCGCTCGACATTTCGGCGCGCGCCCGGGGCTATCAGGGCATGTGGAAGCGCGTGCCGATCGGGCCGTGCAGTTTCGTCTCGCCGTTCAACTTCCCGCTCAACCTTGCGGCGCACAAGATCGCCCCGGCGCTGGCGGTCGGCTGCCCGTTCGTGATGAAGCCGGCGTCGCGCACGCCGCTGGGCGCACTGATCATCGGCGAAGTGCTCGCCGAAACCGACCTGCCGCCGGGCGCCTTTTCGATCCTGCCAGCGCACCGCGAGGGCGCCGACCTGTTCACCACCGATGACCGGCTGAAATTGCTGTCGTTCACCGGCTCGCCCGATGTCGGCTGGGACCTGAAAGCACGGGCGGGGAAGAAGAAGGTTATCCTCGAACTCGGTGGCAACGCGGCAGTGATCATCGACAGGGACGCCGATCTCGAGGATGCCGCCGAACGCGTGGTGTTCGGCGCCTTCTACCAGTCGGGCCAGTCGTGCGTCGGCGTGCAGCGGATCATCGTCCATGATGCGGTCTATGATGCGTTCAAGGCGCTGCTGGTCGGCAAGGCGGAAAAGCTGGTTTGCGGCAATCCGCTCGACGAAAATGTCTTCATCGGCCCGATGATCGACGTGAAGGAAGCCGCGCGGCTCGACGGCTGGATCCAGGAGGCGCAGGCCGCCGGCGGGACGCTCTTGTGTGGCGGCGGGCGCGATGGCGCGATGCTGGAGGCGACCTTGCTCGAAGGCGTGCCCAACACGGCGAAGCTCTATCGAGAGGAAGCCTTTGGCCCTGTGGCGATCTTCTCGCGCTTCAGCGATTTCGGCGCGGCGCTGGCCGAGGTCAACGACAGCAAGTTCGGGCTGCAGGCCGGCGTCTTCACCCGCGACCTGTTCCATATGTTGAGGGCGTGGGATACGCTCGAAGTCGGCGGTGTCATCATCAACGATGTGTCGAGCTATCGCGTCGACAACATGCCCTATGGCGGGGTCAAGGATTCGGGGTTGGGCCGCGAAGGCGTGCGCTTTGCGATGGAGGACATGACCGAAATCCGCAACATGGTCATTCGTCGCCGTCCGCAGGACATGTGACCGATCATCGTCCGCTGATCCTGACGGCGCTGGCCGCACCGGCGGCGCAGGCGCGGTTCGAAGCGCTGCGTCGGGCGCATTATCCGGCAGCGCTCAACCGTGTGCCGGCACACATATCCCTGTTCCATCAGTTGCCGGGCCGCGAGCTCGATGCGATCCGGCGCCGGTTGAAGGCGGTGTGCGCCGAAGTTCCGCCGCCGGAAATCGCCGTCACCGGGCTGAGATTCACCGGCAGCGGCGTGGCGCTGAAACTGCGCGCCCCGGCGCTCGACGATGTCCGCGCCGAACTCGCCGATGGCTGGGACACGCTGCTGATCCCGCAGGACCGCGCGGGGTTCCAGCCGCACCTGACCGTGCAGAACAAGGTGACGCCGGCGCAAGGCCGGGCGACGTTGGCGGCGCTGGAAGCGACCTTCCTGCCCTTCGTCACTCAGGCGGTCGCCATCGCCGTCTGGCGCTACTGCGACGGACCATGGGAAACGCTCGGCCAGGTCGCCTTTCGGGGGCGATGAAGCGCCGCGATAAAGCGTGGCGGGGACGCTTGGCGCTGGCCGTGCCTTGGGCTAAGGCTGGCGCCATGAAGGTTTCCGCAGCGTTCCGCCCCGTCATCGTCGCTCTCGCCGCCACGCTGGCCTTGTCCGCCTGTGCCAACAACAAGGGCAAGAAGGACCAGAGCTACGTCGCCCGCGACGTCGAAACGCTTTATCTCGTCGCCAAGCAGACGCTCGAAAAGCGCCAGTACAAGCTCGCTGCGGCGCAGTTCGACGAGGTCGAGCGCCAGCATCCCTATTCGGTATGGGCACGCCGGGCCCAGCTGATGAGCGCCTTTTCCTATTATGTCGCCGGCGATTTCAACGAGAGCGTGTCGTCGGCGCAGCGCTTCCTGTCGCTGCACCCGGGCAGCCGCGAGGCGCCCTATGCCTATTACATGATCGCCATCAGCTATTATGAGCAGATCACCGGCGTCGATCGCGACCAACGCATCACCCAGCAGGCGCTCGACGCGCTGGGTGAACTGATCCGGCGCTACCCCGCCAGCGACTATGCCGCCGATGCGCGGCTGAAGGTCGATCTGGCGCGCGATCACCTTGCCGGCAAGGAGATGGAGGTCGGCCGCTTTTACCAGAAGCAGGCGCTGTACCTCGCGGCGATTGCGCGTTTCCGCACCGAAATCGATCGCTATGATACCACCAGCCACACGCCAGAGGCGCTGCACCGGCTGGTCGAATGCTATCTGGCGCTGGGCATCCCGGAGGAGGCTCGCAAGGCCGCGGCGGTGCTCGGCAACAACTATCCGGGGTCGAAATGGTACCAGCGCAGCTATGCGCTGATGGCCAAGAAGGCGCCAGGCCAAATGAA
>JANOCM010000257.1:0-1568 GCA_031412175.1 Alphaproteobacteria bacterium | reverse complement strand
ATGACCACCAGCCACAGCATGTGCGGGTTGATGGCACCATAGGGGCCCATGGCGCGATCGGGCAGTTGCGGCCAGATGACGATGCTGGCGATGGCAAACACCAGCCCGTCGTTTACCTCGGCCTCGGTCAGGGTGCCGCGCACGAAGCGGTGCATCACCGGCTTGGCGACAAGCAAGGCGACGACGACCACCGCGATGCTGCCGGCGAGCAATGGCTGCGACAGTGCCAGCGCCCCCAGCAGCGGCACTGCGACCAGCGCGATCTCGGTGGTCAGCCCGGGATCGCCGCTACGCTGGCGAAAATAGGCGAGACCGGTCAGCAGCGCGATGACTGCGACGACGGCAACCAGCAAATTGGCGCCACCAAGCTGCATCGCCAGCGCGCCGAGCAGTGCCGCCAGCGCAAAGGTGCGAATACCGGCGGGGCCGCGCCGCGGGCCGCTGCCCTTGCTGCGTTCACGCTCGAGCCCGATGAGGAGTCCGATGCCGAGCGCGACAAGAAAACCGGAATTGGGCATTGTGGCGACAGGCGAACACGCTTTGCAGCCGCTGCGCAATAGGGACAGTTACCGGGCGGCGATGGCCGCAGCGTTGGCCTTGCCATAGTCGCGCAACGACGCCGGCGCGCCGCAGCGCTTGATGACGCCATCGACGATCTGGCGGCGATAGGCGTTGAGCGGCAGCGCGTTGAGCGGCCGGGTGCGGATCGCGGCGACCTCGGCGGCGGTGAAGCGGACGGCCGCCGGTGGTGCCGAACGCTCGCCAAGGTCGAAGGTGACGAAATTCATCACCCCGGCAAGATCGGCATCGTTCAATTGTGCCCGCGAAACGTTGGGCAGGCGGATGACGTATTCGCGTGCCTCGGGTGTGCACAGGAACCAGCCGGCGACGCCGCGCAGCTGCGGCACCGACAGCGGTGGTGACTGGCCGAGCGTGCCGTGGCAACCGCCGCAGCGCAGGATGAAACGCGTTTGCGCCGGGCCGAGGATGACGGCATTGCGCTCGGCCGCGCTGTTCTCGCCTGCGTCGGCCGGCGCTGCGGCCATCAGCAGCGCCAACGCGACGATCCTCACGGAATCGTGCCGTCGGCGACCAGTTTGGCGCGCAATTCGGTCATCGCGGTGTTGCCCATCGGTGTCTTGCGCGCTGCGGCGATCTCGGCGGGCTTGAACGGTGCCGCCTTGCCGCCGCGCGCGGCAAAGGTCAGGGCTGCGGCAAGCTCGGCGTCGCTGAGCGTCGCAAAGGCCGGCATCACGCCCATCAGCGTGGCGCCGTCGATGGTGACGCGCCCGGCGATGCCGTTGGTGACCACGGCTGCCAGATAGGCGCGCCCGGCGGGTTTGGCGGCGATCACCGATGCCCGCCCGGTCAGCCGCGGGAATTGCCCGGCGAGGCCCTGGCCTTCGGCCTGGTGGCAGACGACGCAGTTGGTTTTCCACGCCGCGGGCGCCGGCGCGGCGGCAGCAGCCGGGGAAGCGATGACGGCAGCGAGCAACAGCCGCCGCATCAACTCGCGACCCCGACAAGTGCCGCTGTCGAGCAATGATACGCCATGCTCGATGTGCCGA
>JANOCM010000256.1:0-4058 GCA_031412175.1 Alphaproteobacteria bacterium | reverse complement strand
GCTCGTCCACGTCCAACAAAAATCGATGGAGCCTATATGGAGCCTATAGCGGCTTCTAGGCTCCAAGCGCATCTGGGGCTTTGTCCTAAGTTTTTGATTTTCTTGCAGATCTTGGTGGACGCACCAGGGTTCGAACCTGGGACCCGCTGATTAAGAGTCAGCTGCTCTACCGACTGAGCTATACGTCCGTGCGCAGCGAACTGCGTGGAGGCGGGCTGGTAGCAGGGGGGGCGGGGGGTGTCCAGCGCTTTCGCTGCGCCGGTGCGTCAATCGCGCGGCAGGGTGTTTTCGCGCGCGACGCCCATGATCAGGCCGATCAGGATCAGCACCGTCATCATCGCCGATCCGCCATAACTGATCAGCGGCAGCGGGATGCCGACGACTGGCGCCAGGCCCATCACCATCATCATGTTGATGGCGAGATAAAAGAACAGGGTCGCCGTCAGCCCCAGCGCCAGCAGCCGCTGGAACTGGCCGCGCGCCTTCAGCGCCACGCCGATGCCCCAGGCCAGCACGATGCCGAACATGACGATGATGAACAGGCCGCCGAGCAGCCCCCATTCCTCCGCCATCGTCGCAAAGGCGAAATCGGTCTGCAACTCGGGCAAATAATCGAGATGGCTCTGCGTGCCGTTGAGGAAGCCCTTGCCCGACAGCCCGCCCGATCCGATGGCGATTTTCGATTGGGTGATATGGTAGCCGGCACCGCGCGGATCGCTGGCGGGGTCGAGGAAGATCAGCACGCGCTTGCGCTGGTAATCGTGGAGCATCGACCAGGCCAGCGGCATCGCCGCCACCGTTGCCAGCCCGGCGGAGACAAACAACCAGATCCGAACCCCGGCCAGAAACATCAGCACGACGCCGCCAAAACTGATCGCCAGCGCCGTGCCGAGATCGGGCTGCAGCATGACCAGCGCCGCCGGCAGTGCGATCAGCGCCAGCGCCGGCAGCAGGGCGTTGAGTTTGGTTTCATAACCCTTTGGCAGGTAATGATAATAGCGCGCCAGCACGATGACGACGGCGATCTTCATGAATTCCGACGGCTGCAGCTGGATGAACCCCAAGTCGAGCCAGCGCTGGCTGCCGCCGCCGATGCGGCCCAGCAGCTCGACGCCGATCAGCCCAACCAGCACGGCGCCATAGATCGGCCAGGCCAGCCGCATCCAGGTGCCGGGCCGGACCATTGCCAGCCCGATGGCGACGCTCATCAGGATGACGAAGCGGATGCCCTGCTTCAGCGCCCAGGGGGTCAGCGATCCGCCGGCGGCGGAATAGAGCACGATCAGCCCGAAGCCGGTGATGGCCGTCACCACCAGCACGATGCCCCACGGCAGCCGACCGAGTTCGCGCAGCCATGGGCCGTTGAACATCAGCCTTCCTCCGGCAGCACTTGCGGCTCATCGGGTGGCCCGATTTCATAGGTCGGCGGGGTGATGCTGTCGGTGCGCAGCCACGATGGCATCATCGTTTCCTGCACCGCTGCCGCCTCGGCCTGTTCGGCTTCACGCACCGCCGCCTCGCGCGCCTTGCGCACCGCCTCCTCGATCGGGCCGAGCAGCTTCAGCGCCCGCTCCGGATCATACATATAGGTCAGCACGTCGCGGGCGATGGGGGCGGCGTATTTGCCGCCGGCGATGCCGTGCTCGATGATCACCGACACGGCATAGCGCGGCTCCTCGGTCGGCGCGAAGGCGACGAACAGCGCATGGTCGCGCTGTTTCCAGGGCAGGGCTTCGTTCTTCTTGACGCCGCGCCGGCGTTCTTCGGCGGAGATGCGGCGGACCTGCGCGGTGCCCGTCTTGCCGGCGAAATGCACGCCGTTGATCGGCGACCGGGCGCCGCGCGCCGTGCCGCTGCCGGCGTTGACGACGTCGTACATGCCCTGGCGGACGATGGCGAGATGCTCTTCCGGAATCCCGAGCGATTCGAACTGCGGTGGCGCGGCACCATCGGCCTGGGCCAGCAGCCGCGGCACCACGGCGCGGCCGCTTGCCACCCGCGCCGTCATTACCGCCAGTTGCAGCGGGTTGAGCGCCAGATAGCCCTGGCCGATCGCCGAGTTCAGCGTTTCGCCGACGGCCCAGGGCTTTTTGAAGCGTTTCTGCTTCCACGCCTGGTCGGGAACGATGCCGCTGGCCTGGCCGGGCAGCGGCAGTTCGTATTTCTGCCCCAGCCCCAGCCGCCGCGCCATCTTGGCGATCGCGTCGATGCCGATCTGGCGGCCATATTCATAAAACCAGATGTCGCAGCTTTTCGGCAGCGCGGTGTTCATGTCGACAAAGCCGTGGCCGCGGCGGCTGTGGCAGTGCCAGGTGTTGTTGCCCATCCTGTAGCGCCCGTTGCAGCGTACGCCCTGGTCGGGGGTGATGCCGGCGTCGAGCGCCGCCAGCGCCGTCACCATCTTGAATGTCGATCCCGGCGGATACAGGCCCATCGCACTCTTGTTGAGCAGCGGGTTGTGGTCGTTGTCCTGCAATTCCTTCCACAGCGCCGCGGGCACGCGCGTCGAAAAGATGTTGGGGTCATAGGCCGGCATCGACACCATGGTCAGCACGTCGCCGGTGACGCAATCGATGACGATGACGCTGGCGCTGTTGTCGCCGAGCCGGCGCGCAGTGAAATTCTGCAGGTCGCGGTCGATGGTCAGCTTCAGCGTCGTGCCCGGCACGTCGCCGCGGGTATCGAGCTCGCGGATCACCTTGCCGCGCGCCGTCACCTCGACGCGTTGCGCCCCGGCGCGGCCGCGCAGGGCGCGATCCTCATGGCGTTCGATACCGTCCTTGCCGATGCGAAAGCCGGGGAAGATCAGCAACGGGTCCTTTTGCAGCTTGTACTGCGCCGGCGTCGGCGCGCCGACATAGCCGAGCAGGTGCGCAAACTGGTCGGCATCGGGATAGACCCGGCTGAAGGCGCGCACCGGTTGCAGCCCCGGCACATCGGCAACCTGGACGTTGAGCGCGGCGAATTTCGGCCAGTCGAGCTCACGCGCCACCTCGACCGGCATATAGGCCGGCTGGATGGCGATATCGGCGCGGATGCGCAATTCGTCGGCAAAGGTCAGCCCGAGGATCTTGCCGAGTTGCGCCAGCACGCCATCGAGATCGAGGATTTGTTCGGGGATCAGCTCCAGCCGGTAATCGGGCTTGTTGAGCGCCAGCGGCTTGCCGTTACGATCGACGATCCAGCCGCGGCGCGGCGGGATCAGCCGCAGCTGGACGCGGTTTTCTTCCGACGCGAGGCGATATTGCTCGCCTTCGAAGATCGAAAGATACGTCATCCGAGCCGCCAGCGCGACGCCAACCAGCCCCATGCCGCCGCCGAGCACAATGGCGCGGCGGGTGAAGCTTTGTTCGCGGATCGCCTCCGAACTCACCGCAGGTCATCCGCTCCAAAGGCGCGGCGCTGCACCCAGGCGCACAGCGCGACGACCAGCGGATAGGCGACAACGCTGGTCACCACCTGCCAGCCGAGCGGCAGCAGCGGCACCGGCACGCCGGCGAGCGCCATCAACTGCCAGGTCAGCAGTTCGAACGCCACGACCAGCAGCGCCGCCATCCCCCAGTCGAAACCATGGGCGTGATGGCCATAGCGCGCCTCGAACAGGCGCACAAAGGCGGCCGCAGCGGCGAACAGCGTGGCGTTGATGCCGAGCGGCTGGCCGAACAGCAGGTCGGCGACCAGCCCGACCAGGAACGCCACCCAGGGCGGCATCAGCCCGGGCTGGAATGTCGTCCAGACAAAGATGCCGATCAGCGCCAGCTGCGGGAACACCGGCACCGGCACGACCAGCGGCAGCGTCATCACGAACACAAGCGCCAGCGTCACGCCGGCCGGCACGCCCAGGCGCCAATGGCCCCACCAGTAGCGGCGGCGTTCGGCGGCGTTCATCAGCCGCCAGGGCGGGGCGTGGCGGACCATTATTGCAACGGCGGCGGCGGCTTTGGCGCCGGGGCGCCGCCGCCGCTGCGCCGCGCCTCGCTGGGCACCGGGGCGCCGAAATTGGGCAAGGGCTCCGATACCGGCAGCGGCAGATACGCCGCCTCGATCGACACATAGGC
>JANOCM010000255.1:0-1790 GCA_031412175.1 Alphaproteobacteria bacterium | reverse complement strand
CGCGACATAGCCGGCGCGGCGCAGCGCAGAATTGGCGGCATCGCGGATGCCGCAAATGCCGCTGATCGGCTGGTCGCCCTTGACCGGCACGGTGACGCCATCGAGGATCGCGGCGATCGGCGGCGCGATGGCATCGCGGCCGAGCGGCGTGTAGCGGACGCGATCGATCGAAACGCGCAATTCGGAGGTGGCCAGCGCGCAATCGGGGGTGGTGATCGCCTTGCTGGCATCGACCTTGACGCTCGGCGGTGGCGGCGCCGGGGTGGCGACTTCGGGTTTCAGCTGTTGCAGCGTCGGCGCAACCTGGTTCGGCACCGGCGGCAAACCCTGCGCGCTGGCCGTCACCGGAATGGCGGATATCGCCACGGTCGCCACAAGGCGCCCGGCAATAGCCCGTAAATCGACCCCCACGCTCCGGTCCCCCCGTTGCCCGTTACATCTCGATGGTCGACCCGCGTTCTTAATTTTGCAAGGTTTTCCTCCCGCCAGCCGTTAACGTCAAGGGGAGTCTGCGATTTTGTCGCCGCCCGGTCAGGCCCAGCCGAGTTCGCGCACCGCCCAATCGGCGTTCCAGATCTTGGTCATGTGGCGCACAAGGCCAGCCTCCATCCGCATGACATAGGCATAGTCCGACACCACCGTCTTGCCGGTTGCCGGCACCGGGCCATCGGCGCCGGTATGCGTTCCGGCGAACACAGCGCTGGCGATCACGGTGCCGCGCGCTGCATCATGGGCGAACGCCGTCAGTCGATAGGCGCCATCGGGGATCATCGTCAGCAGGCCCTGCATCCAGTCGGCATAGTCGGCGAGTGTCGTCACCGACACCAATGCATCGGCCTGGCAGGCAAAGCCCGCGTCGGCATGGCAATAGGCGGCGCAGCCGGCGGCGCCCTTCCCCGTCTCGCAGGCTTCGAAAAACGCCTTGGCCGTTTCGAAATCGGTCATGCGGAGATCCTGTACTTGGTCGAAAGCTGGTCGGGGATGATCGGCAGGCTGCGCACCCGCACGCCGGTGGCGGCGTGGATGGCGTTGACCAGCGCCGGGATCACCGGCGGCAGCGCCGGCTCACCGAGCCCCGTCGGCGGGAAATCGGTCATCACCCAGTCGATGGCGATCGCCGGCGTGGTGTCGATGCGCGGCAGCGGGTAAGTGTCGAAATTGGCTTGCGTGACAGCGCCATCGACCAGCTCGATCCCCTGCGAAACCAGCGCCTGCCCCAGCCCTTCGATCACCGCGCCTTCGACCTGGTGGCGGGCATTGAGCGGATTGATGATCTGGCTGCCGACATCGCCGGCGACCCAGACCTTGGCGACCGTGATGGCGCCATCGGCGGCAACGACGACGTCGACAACTTCCGCGAAATAGCCGCGATGGCTGAAGTAAAAGCCGAAGCCGCGTCCTGCCCTGCCCTTCGGCGATTTCGCCAGCGGCTTGCCCCAACCGGCGCTGGCGCACACCCTGTCGACGACACCGCGGGCGCGACCGGTGTGGAACCCCGGGCGATTGTTGACGCCATCGAGCTGGCGCGGGGCCCCGAGCAGTTCGCGCATCAGCGCCGGCAGGTCGCGACCGCCTGCTGTGGCCACTTCATCGAGGAACGCCTGGAAGACAAAGGCCAGCGCGTTCGAGGTCGGTGCGCGCAGCCAGCCGGTCGGCATGTTGGTGGCGAGCAACGACTGCCCGAGCTGGACATCGGCGAGCAGTTCGACCGGAAACTCGCGCGGCTCCATCGCTGCGGCGCGGATCGGCTTGGCATCGGCGCCGAAGGTGACGAAATGATCGCTGAGCGC
>JANOCM010000254.1:0-4905 GCA_031412175.1 Alphaproteobacteria bacterium | reverse complement strand
CGGGCCGGGGTTGAGCCGCACCCTGGCGTACGACAGCACGCAGCGCGCCGCCTCGACAATGCCGAGCTTCGACAGGGCATCGAAGGCGCGCAGCGGATAGTCGAACAGCTTGCCGCGATAGAAGATCCGCGACTTGCGCGGGCGTTCGAGGAAGCCGTCGGGCAGCAGTTCGTCCCACAGCGCCTCGACTTCCTGCGATTTCGAGAAAAAGCGATGCCCACCGATGTCGAACGAAAAGCCCTGCCAAGTCGCGGTGCGTGAAATGCCGCCGACATACACCGGATCGGATTCGAGCACGGTCACGCCAACGCCGGCCTTGCCCAGCAGATAACCCGCTGTCAGCCCGGCCGGCCCGGCGCCGATACAGATCACCGTCTGGTCCGAAACCATTATCAACCCCCGTCACCGCACGCCTGCCCGGGCGCACGTCCTGACCCGGCCCTTTCATCACATTTCGGTGCCGTTGGGAACCCTAAAGTGATGCCTGCGATAACCGCGACAAGTCAATAAAAGTAAAAGACTATAGCACCGAGGGATCGGTCGGCAGGCCGAGCAGCACGCGGCCTGCCAGCTCATAAGTCGGCGGTGCAACCATCATGTGCTGGGTAGCGACATGGGCGTCGCGGAACCGGCGTTGCAGCGGGTGCGAGGCATAGACCGCGGTGCCGCCGGCCATATCATAGGCGGAGCGCACGACATCGGCGGCGGTACGGGTCAGGTGCGTCGCCGCCAGCCGCAGCCGGGCACGGATATCGGCATCGAACGTAGTTCCGGCGTTGGCGCGCGTCCAGGCGTCGGCGACCGTGACCTGCACAAGCGCGCGCGCGCTTTCCAGCGCCGCCTCCGCGCGGGCATAATCTGCCTGGACGACGCCGCGTTCAGAGAGGGTGCGCGAGGATCCGGCGCTCTTCTTGGTCGTCGCGAGTGCTTTCAGATCGTCGAGCGCCGCGCGGGCATTGCCGCTTGCAACCGCGGCGATGCCGAGCGCGAGCAGGCCGAAGGGCGGAAAGGCATAGAGCGGGCCCGGATCGCGCGGCGCATCGGTGATGAACGACACGCTTCGCGCCTTGGGAACGCGCACATTCTTTACCGCCATGTCGCCCGATCCGGTGCCGCGCATGCCGCTGGCTTCCCATGTGTCGATCAGTTCGACGTCGGCGCGGCGGAAGATCATCATGCGGTGATCGGGTCCGCCATTCGGCAGGGCGCGCAGCACGCCATCGTCGAAGATCAGCGCACCGCCGACGAGCCAGTCGCAATTGGCGGAGCCCGATGCCCATGACCAGCGGCCCGTCACGACATAGTCGTCGCCGTCGGCAATCGCCTTGCCCATCGGAGCGAAAACGCCACCGCTGATCGTGGCGTCGTCGCCGAACACCGCCGCCGACCAGGGATCAGGTAGCCACGCCGAACTCAACGCGGTCGTTCCGGCGATCATCGCGCACCAGCCGGTTGCGGCATCGGCAGCGCCGAGGATCTCCAGTGCCGCGATGATGTCGGCCGGACTGGCCTCGGCGCCGCCCAGCCGCTGCGGGACCGCCATGCGGAACAGCCCGGCGGCGGCCATTTGCGCGGCGAGATCGGCGGGCAGGCGGCGCTGTGCCTCGGTATCAGCGGCGCGGGCGGCGATTGTAGGCGCTAGATCGCGCGCGGCGGCAAGGATGCTCACAGCTTCAACAACGATGCGAGGTTGTTTTTCTGCATGTCGCTCGACCCGCCAACGATCGGCATCCCCAGCAGATCGCGAACGTGACGTTCCATGTCAAAAGCGTCAGTGAGGCCGTATGCGCCGAGAATCTGCTGGCAAATCAATGCGATCTCGACACCGGTGTCGGCGACGAACAACTTGGCCATGCTGGTTTCGACCGAGCAGGCGCGGCCCTCATTGGCCAGCCAGGCCGCATGATAGAGCATGTGGCGCGCCGCCTGCAGCTTGGTTTTGGCGGTCACCAGCTTGTGGCGCACGCTCTGGTGCTGGGCGATGGGCTTGCCGAACTGCACTCGGTTTTGCGCATAAACCCAAGCCTCGGAAAGTGCGGCGCGGGCTATGCCGAAGGCAACCGCGCTGATCTCGAGCTTCTCGACGTCGAGCGCCCGGCCGGCAAGCAGCTTCCAGCCCTGGTTCCACATCGCCGGCCCGCCGACGATGTTGCCAGCGGGGATGCGGACATTGTCGAAGAACACATCCTGGCTGGCGGTGTAGCGCAAGTTGCTGTGATGAATGTCCTGCATTGTCACGCCGGGTGTGTCGGTGGGGATCAGCACGAACGACAGGTTGCGATAGCGGTCCTCGGCGGGACCGGAGCGGACCAGTGCGTAGATGACATCCGCCCAGTCGGCGCCCGAGCACCAGCGCTTGGCGCCGTTGATGACGACATGGTCGCCGTCCATTTCGGCGCGGGTGGTGACGCTGGCGAGATCGCCGCCGACATCGGGTTCGGACAGGCCATAGGCGAAGAACAGTTCGCCGCGAGCAAGGCGGGGAAGATATTCGGCCTTTTGTTCGGCCGAACCGTTTTCGGACAGGTTCATGCCGCCGTAAAAGGCCGTGTGGATGAAGGGTCCGGCGAGGCACGGCCCGGCCTGCGCCAGTTCCTCGATGACGGCGATGGCGGCGACGATGTCCTGCCCGGCGCCGCCATATTCGGTTGGAACGGTCAGCCCGGTAAGGCCGAGCTTGTTTAGCTCGGCATAGATGTCGCGCGGCCAGGCGTGCGCCCGGTCCCAGGCGATGCGGGCTTCGCGAGGTGCATGGTCGGCGACGAAGCGGGTTACGCTATCGCGCAACTGCCCGATATGCGCCGGCTCGTCGGTGAAGCTCTGCAAGGTCATTCCCCGGTCAGGTTCGGCGCGCGGCGATCGCGCACGGCGGCTACCGCCTCGGCGCGATCGGCGGCCATGTTCGACATCATTTCATAGGCGATCGACGTATCCATCATCTGCGCGACAAGGGCTTTCAGCGGTGTGTTGGTCACCGTCTTGGTCCAACGCACCGCCCAGCGCGGGCTGGCCATCAGCTTGGCGGCCATTTCGGCGACCTTGGCATCGAGCTGGTCGCCCGGCACGGCATGGTTGATCAGGCCGATCTCGGCGGCTTTTGTCGCGGTCAGCATGTCGCCGGTCAGCAGATATTCCTTGGCGCGCGCATAGCCGATCAGTTGCGGCCAGATGACGGCACCGCCGTCGCCAGCGACCAGCCCGACCTTGACATGCGGATCGCCGATCACCGCCTTTTCGTCGGCGATGATGACGTCGCAAAGCAGCGCAATCGTCGCACCCAGCCCGGCAGCGGCGCCGTTGAGCCGGCAGATTATCGGCTTTTCCATGTCGAGCAGCGAGGTGACGATGCGCTTGGCATCCCAACCTATGTCGCGGAATTTCCTGGGGTCGGCGATCTGTTCGGCGAACCAGGCGAAATCACCGCCGGCGCAAAAGGCGCGGCCGGCGCCGGTCAACACGATGATATCGCTGTCGCTGTCGTGCTGCAGGTCGGTGAACACGCGCGCCAGTTCGTCGTGCATCGGGGCGTCGACACCGTTGACAGGATTGGCCCCGCTGATCGTCGCGGTCAGCACGCGGCCTTCGCGCCGAAAGGTGAAGCGGCTGTAGCCGTCGAGCGCCATTGTGCAATCTCCCCGTGGCCTACCGTGACGGATGCGCAAGGCGCGGTCAAACTGGCCAAAACATGGGCGACATCTTGCCATCCCGCGCGCAATCCGCGACCAACGCGGCATGGCGGTAGACCCATCCCACAACAGTGCGCCGGCACTTGCAGCGTTGGCGACGCGCATCCGCTGCCACGCGCTGGCGATGGTAACACGGGCACGGGCGTCGCATATCGGCAGCGCGCTTTCGATCGCCGACATCATGGCGGTACTCTATGGCGCGGTGCTTAAAGTCGATCCGGCCGACCCGGCGCTGCCCGACCGTGATCGCTTCCTGCTCAGCAAGGGCCATGCCTGTGTCGCGGTCTATGCGGCGCTGGCCGAGGTGGGCTTTTTCCCGGCCAGCGATCTCGAAAGCTATGGCCAGGACGGATCCGTGCTGATGAACCATATCAGCCACAAGGTCGCGGGGGTCGAATTCTCGACCGGCGCACTCGGGCACGGCCTGCCGTTCGGCGTCGGCAAGGCGCTGGCGGCGAAGCGGCAGGGCGCGGCGTGGCGGACCTTCGTGCTGCTCAGCGACGGCGAAATGGGGGAGGGCAGCAACTGGGAGGCGCTGATGTTCGCAGCGCACCATCGCCTCGACAATCTTGTCGCCATCATCGACTATAATAAACTGCAAAGCCTTACGACTGTTGCCGAAACGCTCAGGATCGAACCGCTATCTGACAAATTGACATCGTTTGGATGGGGTGTCCGAGAGGTCGATGGCCACGATCATGCGGCCTTGTCGGCCGTTCTGTGCGGCGCCCCTTGGGACAATGGCAAGCCGTCGCTGGTCATCGCCCACACGACCAAGGGCAAGGGTGTCAGCTTCATGGAAAACCAGGTCGCCTGGCATTATCGCAGCCCGAATGCCGAGCAACTCGCCACCGCATTGGCCGAACTCGATGCGTAATGCCTTCATCGACGAACTGGTCGCGCTGGCGGCGACCCATGACAACATCGCACTGGTCGTTGGCGATCTCGGCTGGTCGGTGGTCGAACCTTTCGCCGAACGCTTCCCCGACCGATTCATCAATGCCGGGGTCGCCGAGCAGAATATGACCGGGCTCGCCGCCGGGATGGCGTCCGAGGGCTATCATGTCTTCACCTATTCGATCGCCAATTTCCCGACCTTCCGTTGCGCCGAACAGCTGCGCAACGACGTCGATTATCACCGGCTTGCCGTAACCGCGGTCGCCGTCGGCGGCGGCCTCGCCTATGGCGCGCTCGGCTATTCGCACCATGCCGTGCAGGA
>JANOCM010000253.1:0-2602 GCA_031412175.1 Alphaproteobacteria bacterium | reverse complement strand
GACGGGTGGCGACATGCGCTCCACCCCCACCCGCTCGTCCGCGCCGAGTCGCCGCCCCCGATCAGGGGGTGGTTAACCAAGGCGCCCGCTGATAAAACGCTGGGGCATGTAGTTGCCGATGCGGCGGGCGCTGCCATCCGGCCGTGGTTCCGGCGGCCGTTCCTTGTCGAAACCAAGGAAGATTTCTCCCCCGTCACCATCGCCGATCGCGAGGCCGAGGCGGCGATCCGTGCGCTGCTCGCCGAACACCGCCCCGATGACGGCGTCATCGGCGAGGAATATGGCGAGGACCGGGCCGACGCCGCGCGGGTCTGGGTGCTCGATCCTATCGATGGCACAAGGGCGTTCGTCGCCGGGCGGCCGCTGTTCGGCACGCTGATCGCACTGATGGAGGACGGCGTGCCGGTGCTCGGCCTGATCGACCAGTGCATCATCGGCGATCGCTGGATCGGCGGGACGGGGCACCCGACGACCTTGAATGGCCGGCGCGCGCATGTCCGCTCCTGCGACGGGCTGGGCGCGGCACGGCTGGGCACCACCGGGCCGTTCCTGTTCGATGCCGCCGATCTGCCGCGGGTCGATGCATTGCGCGGGCAGGTCGGCGACAGCCTGTTCGGCGGCGATTGCCACAATTATGGCTTGCTCGCCTCGGGCCATCTCGATCTCGTCGTCGAAGCCTGGCTGAAAATCCACGACTGGGCGGCGCTGGTGCCGGTAGTGACCGGCGCCGGCGGGGTGATGACCGACTGGGCGGGGCAGCCGCTGCGAAAGGGCAGCGATGGCCGCGTGATCGCGGCGGGCGATGCGCGGGTGGCGGCGGCGGCGCAGGCGCTGCTCCGGCGCTGATCGGTGGGTAAGGGCGGCCCCGCCGGCCGTCACCGGCGGGGCCTGATGCCTGCACCACTTCCGTAGGCAAGGCTGGCAATACGCAACTGGCCAGCTGTCTGTGCCACGAAATCCCGATAATCGTCAGTTTCAACGGGGACCAGGGTAGATACGGCGTTGAAAATGGCGATCACCCGGGTTTGGTGTCGCAAGCATGTCTCGAAACTTTAAAACGCGCGGCAATCGATACCGGTTGCCGCTGATTTCACAATCATATCAAACTAGTCGAATCTGCGCCAGGGCTTGGCGTCGATCGACCCGAAGCGAGCTGCCGTGCAACTGCCCGGCAATCGTTAACGGAGTATCTACGATTTGCACAGCGGGAAATACCGTAATTCTACGGCCGCGCCTGTAGCTCCAGCACACCGAACAGTTTTTTGACGAACGCATCGCGCTCGACCGCCAGCCGTGCCTCGATCTCGGGCGGCAGCACCAGCTCCTCGACCGACCCGACCCTGGCCTCCAGCGCCGCCAGCCGCGCCCGCGTCACCCAGGTTTCGCTGGCGAGTTCGAGCAGCATCCTGACCAGCGCATCGATTGCCGGATCGTCGAACACCTGCGGCTTTGTCCCCCGCGCCGCGCTCACGCCCAGTTTCCGTAGACGAACCACTGCACCCCGTCGGCGAGGCGCCCGGTATTGCCGCCGATCTGCGCCGGGCCCTGCAACGCTGCGGTTACCGCGTCCTCGCCATACCAGGCCAGCGACGGCACGACGGTCTGAAAGAACCCCGAAGCCGGGAACCCAGCCGCGGCACACAGCGCCGCCGGATCCTGGTCGCGATAGCCCTTGTAATAGGGCTCGTTGTTATACCAGCAGTCCCAGTCGAGATAGAAACCATCGTACGCCGACAGCTGGTTGTTGGGCGGCAATTCGTAATGCAGCATCAGCCCGCCGGGTTTGAGCACGCGGCGGATTTCGGCGAAGACCTTGTGGATGTCCTGCAGCGGCAATTCGTGGAGGAACATCGACGAATAGACGAGATCGAAGCTGGCGTCGGGCCAAGGCAGCGCCGTCGCATCAGCCTGGACGAAATGCGCGTCGACGCCCTGCGATTGCGCGCGGCCATGGGCATAGCGCAGGCACGGCGCGGCGACATCGATGCCGGTGACATGGGCGTCTGGATAGGCCCGCTTCCACGGCAGTGTCTGGTGGCCGACCGAGCAGCCGAGATCGAGGATCGCGGTGGGCGCGAAATCGGGGTGGCTGCGGCGCAGCCAGAAGGCGCTGCTGGTGCCGATGTCGTCGAGATTGGCGCCCATCAGCCCGAACGAGAATACCGACAGGCCGTTTTCATAGGTGGCGCCGGCGGTCAGCCCGTCGCCGCCGGCATAGCTGCCGGGCATGTGGTGGACATCGATCGCCGCGACGTTGCGCGGCACCGCCAGCGCCGGATCGAGCGTCAGGCTGCCGCCGCCGGTGGCTGCCAGCCGATCAGCCGTTGCGGCCAGCCGCGGTGCATCGCGGTCGACCGCCGCATTGACGCTCGCCCACACCATCTCCTGCGCGCCGATGCGCAGCGCCGTGTAGAAACGGAAATAGGCGTCGGGGCGCAGCGCGGCGTGGACGGCGCGGCCGTCGGCGGGCGGTTCGGGCAGCCGCGGCGCGATAATTGTCTCGAACCGCGTCTTCAGCGTCTCGGCCATGTGATTGAGAATATGGCCGCGCAGGCTCGAGGTGAAATCCTGGGCGGCCAGTTCGTCGCGCGTCGGCCGCACG
>JANOCM010000252.1:0-13101 GCA_031412175.1 Alphaproteobacteria bacterium | reverse complement strand
ACGACGCTGTATCCGCTGCGCATCAAGACGGCGGCGATGGGCGGCCCGCCGCTCGATGCGCCGGCGCTGGGGGTAGCGGGCGCCAAGGGCATGCTGCGGCTGTCGCTGGCGACGTCGAAACCCGATATCGACCTCGCCGGGCTCGGCATCGACCGGCTGCGGCTGTACATCAAGAGCGACGCGCGGCGGGCGCAGATCCTCATCGAACAATTCGGCGCCAATCTGCTCGGTGTCGGCGTCGGTACCGGCCCTGCCGATCCGCGCGCGGTGTTGCTGCCGGCGGCGGCGTTGCGGCTGATGGGGCTGGAGCCGGACGAATTGCTGCTGCCGCAGGGCGATATCGCCAGAACCGCCTATGCCGCCGTGCAGGAACATTTCGCCTATCCGCAAAAGCACCTGTTCATCGAAATCAGCGGGCTGGCGGCGCGCACGCTCGACATCGACGGCGAAGCGCTCGACCTGTTCTTTTACTTCGACCGACTGTCACCCGAACTCGAGCGCGTTGTCCGCGCCGATGATTTCGAATTGTTTGCCTGCCCGGCGATCAACCTGTTCGAAATGGAGGCCGAACCGATCCAGATCGACCACAGCAGCATCGAATATCGCATCATTCCTGACGCGCGCCGCGAGGATGGGCTGGAGGTGCATTCGGTGCTCGGCGTGACCTTGCAGGACGGCGCCGGCGAACGGCTAGCGGCGCCGCCGCTGCACGCCATCGATCGCGGCTCGGCGCGGATGGGCAAGCTGTTCCATGCAACGACAAGGCGATCGAGTTTCGGCCCCGGTGGCGGCGACGATGTGTTTCTGTCGATCGCCGATCTCAACGGCCGGCTGCTCGACGACGATGCCACCGTTGCCAGCACGCGCATCCTCGTCACCAACCGCGACCTGCCGGTGCGGCTGCCGTTCGGCGGCGGGCGGCCCGCGCTCAGCCTGGCCGAGATCATCCCCGGCGTCGGTAGCGCCGCGGCGGTGACCAAGCCCACACCGACCCGCCGTCCGGCGCGGCAGCGTGCGGCGGTGTGGAAACTGCTCGGCCAACTGTCGTTGAACCATCTCAGCCTTGCCGGCGGCACAAGGGGCGGCGCCGCGCTGCGCGAAGTGCTGGCGCTGTACGATATCGCCGATACGGCCGAATCGGGGTCGCTGCGCGAACGCCTGGTGGCGGTGCGCGCCACGCCGGGTGTCGCCCGCATGCGGTTGCGCGGCTATACGGCGATGTGCGCCGGCGTCGATGTCACGCTGGAAATCGATGACGAGCGATTGTCGGGATCGGGGGCGTTCCTGCTGTGCACCGTCATCGAACGCTTTCTCGCCACCGCCTGTGCGCTCAACAGCTTCGTCCGGGTCAGCGCCCGGCTGCGTCGCGAGACGTCGCCGTGGAAAACCTGGACGCCGCGTGTCGGCGACCGGCCCTTGATCTGATGCCGCGCTGATGGCGCTAATTGAAACGCTGCGCGCCCGGGTGGCATCGCTGACCTTTCCGCAGGTAACGCGGCTGGGCGAACAATTCGCGCGGCTGCGTAGCCCGGGATCGGACTCGCAGGTCGGCGCCGATGTGCCGCACGCCGAGGAAGCGCTGCATTTCACCGCGTCGGACCGGATGGCGCTGGTTGCCAGCGATGTCGCCGAAATCGGTACGCTGGCCGCCGGCGCGCCGCTGCCGATCACCACCAACCTGCTTGGCCTCGCCGGCGCGACCCCGGCACTGCCGCCGTTCTACAGCGAAGTGCAGTTGCAGCGCCGCCGGCTGCGCGACCGGTCGTTGAGCAGTTTCATCAACATCTTCGATCATCGCGCGCTGTCGTTTTTCTATCGCATCTTCCGCAAGTACAATTGGGTGGTCTCGGTCGAGCGCGGCACCACGCCGGGGGATGATCCGATCAGCCGTGCCGTACTGGCGCTTGCCGGCTTTGCGACGCCGTCCAGCCGCGACCGGCTCGGCATCGATGATGCCGTGCTTGCCCCACTGGCAGCGCAGCTTGGCGACCAGCGCCGCAGCGCGGCCGCAGTTGAAACCGTGCTCCGCAACCTGACCGGATTCGACCTGCACATCGTCGAGGCCGAGCCCGTGTGGCTGGCGCTGCCGCTGGCCGAACAAACGCGGCTCGGCAGCCCGGCGACACGGCGGTTCTCGCAACTGGGCGGCAGCGATGCCCACACCGGCCTCGGCAGCCTTGACGCCGCAGTGCTCGGCGCGGCTGTGCTCGACATCCAGCATCACTATGCGGTGGCGATGGGGCCGCTCGCCCATGCCGAACTGGTCGCCTTTTGCCGCGATGACGGCCCGGCCCGGATGGTCGGCGAAGCCTGCCTGCTTGCCGCCGGGATGGAGCACCAGCCGATCCTGCGGCTGAGCATCGATGCCGGCGACATCCCGCCCCTGCAACTGGGCAGCGCGACGGCGCCGGCCCTGTTGGCGCGCACGGCGTGGCTGGGCACGGCGGGGCCGGCCGGTATGATCGTGTCGGATTGTGAAATCCCGATCGACCGCACGCGGATTGCCGAAGGATTTTAACATTGTGAGCGATTGCAAGGTGCGTTAGATAAATGTGAAGTCCGAAACGACTCGTCAATGTCGCGACTATGGCAATTGGTGATCGTTTCGAGGCAGGCGGGAACCGGGGGGTCGCTGGGAGGCGAGGACCGCCCTGTTTTTGCGCCTGACTTGTGGTGGAGCGGTTAGGGGGCAAGGCGTGGCACAGATTAATCTGAAAAGCCTTGTTGCAAAGCTTGACGACACTTGCCGTTCGACACTGGAAGGCGCCGCGGGTCTGGCACTGTCGCGCACCAATTATGATGTCGAGATCGAACATTGGCTGCTGCGGCTGATCGACCGCCAGACCTCGGATGTTGCCGTCATCCTCTCGCACTTCGAAGTCGATGCCGGGCGGCTGACCCAGGACATCAATCGCCAGATCGATCGCTTCAAGACCGGCAATGGCCGTGCCCCGGCGCTGGCCCCCAATATCGTCAAGCTGATTCGCGAAGCCTGGCTGCTGGCTTCACTGGAAGATGGCGCTTCGATGGTGCGTTCGGGCCATCTGCTGCTGGCGCTGCTGACTGCCGACGATCTCGCTATTGTGGCGCGCGAGGCGAGCACGCATTTCGCCAAGATCCCGGTCGAGACGCTGCGCACGACGATGACGCAGATCGCGTCACGGTCCGAAGAAGCCCGCGCGGCAGCCGATGCGGCGCCGGCTGCAGGTGGTGGCGGCGCACCGGCAGCGGCGGGCGCCCCGGCGGCGCGCGGCCAGGAAGCGCTCAACAAATACACGATCGACCTGACGGCGCAGGCAAAGGCCGGCAAGATCGATCCGATCTTTGGCCGCGACCCCGAAATTCGCCAGATCGTCGACATCCTGACGCGGCGCCGCCAGAACAACCCGATCCTGACCGGCGAGGCCGGCGTCGGCAAGACCGCTGTTGCCGAGGGCTTTGCGCTGCGCATCGTCCAGGGCGACGTGCCCGAAGCGCTGAAGAATGTGCGGCTGCTGTCGCTCGATCTTGGGCTCTTGCAGGCCGGTGCCGGTATCAAGGGCGAGTTCGAAAATCGGCTGAAATCGGTCATCGACGAGGTCAAGGGCTCGGCGACGCCGATCATCGTGTTCATCGATGAAGCCCATACGCTGATCGGTGCCGGCGGTGCCGAGGGGCAGAATGATGCGGCGAACCTGCTGAAGCCGGCGCTGGCGCGCGGCGAGATGCGGACGATCGCGGCAACGACTTGGGCCGAGTACAAGAAATATTTCGAGAAGGACCCGGCGCTGACGCGGCGTTTCCAGGTCGTCAAGGTGGAGGAGCCGCCCGAAGCGCTCGCCGTCGCCATGTTGCGCGGTCTCGTGCCGGTGCTCGAGAAGCATCACAATGTCCGCATCTTGGGCGAAGCGCTGGAGGCGGCCGCCGGGCTGTCGCATCGTTATATTTCCGGTCGCCAGCTGCCCGACAAGGCGATCTCCCTGCTCGACACCGCCTGCGCGCGGGTCGGCATCAGCCAGGCGGCGACCCCACCGGCAGTGGAAAATCTGGAACGGCAGCTGGGGCTGCTGGCGTCGGAAGTGACGATGCTGGAGCGCGAAGGCCGTTCGGGCGTCGATGTCGGCGCCAAGCTGGCAGCGAGTGCCGAGCGGAAGACGGCGCTCGAGGCCGAGCGGGCCGAATTGACCGAGCGCTGGACGATCGAGCGCGACGCGGTCAAGGCCGTTGCCGAGGCGCGCGCCGTGATCGACGCGCTGCCCAAGGATTCGCCCGATGCAGATGCGCATACCGCGACGCTGCGCGCTGCGCAGGCCAGGGTTGCCGAAGTCCAGGGCCCGACGCCGATGGTCTATGACGTCGTCGACAGCAAGGTCGTCGCCGAGGTGCTGTCCGGCTGGACCGGCATTCCGGCCGGCAACATGGCGAGCGATGAAATCCGCGCCGTGATGGCGGTCAACGAACGGCTGGGCAATCGCATCAAGGGCCAACCCTATGCGCTGGACATCATCGGCCAGACGGTGCGCACGGCGCGCGCCGGGCTCGCCGATCCGCGCAAGCCGCTGGGCGTGTTCCTGTTTTGCGGCACATCGGGGGTCGGCAAGACCGAAACCGCGCTGGCGCTCGCAGAGCTGTTGTATGGCGGCGAGCAGAATGTCACCACGATCAACATGAGCGAGTTCAAGGAGGAGCATAAGGTCTCCACGCTCGTTGGCGCCGCGCCGGGCTATGTCGGCTATGGCGAAGGCGGCGTGTTGACCGAGGCGGTGCGACGCAAGCCCTATTCGGTGATCCTGCTCGACGAGATGGAAAAGGCGCATCCCGGCGTCCAGGACGTGTTCTACCAGGTGTTCGACAAGGGCATGCTGAAGGACGGCCAGGGCCGCGACATCGATTTCAAGAACACGCTGATCATCATGACGTCGAACGCCGGCACCGAGAAGATCGAGGAACTGTGCCGCGGCAAGAAAAAGCTGCCCGACCCCGAGGAGCTTGCCAAGGCGCTGCGGCCGTCGCTGCTCAAATATTTCAAGCCGGCGTTCCTCGGCCGCTTGGTGACCGTGCCCTATTTCCCGTTGCCGCCCGAAATCCTGCGCGAGATTGTCGTCATCAGCCTGGTGCGCATCCGCAAGCGCGTCGAAGCGAATTATGGCGCCTCGTTCACATGGGATGATAGCTTGCTCGACAAACTCGTGGCACGATGCACCGAGGTGGAGAGCGGGGCGCGGAACATCGAAAACATCCTCAAGCGGGGTCTCTTGGCCGATCTTGCGGAACGCCTGTTGGCACTACGTGCCGACGGCAACGAGGTGACGGCGGTCAAGGTTACGGCGGGCAAGACCGTCGACTATGAAATCGAGCTGGCTTGAAGCGGGCCAGCGCGGATGGGCAACCGGGCAACCGGTCCCATTGAACTTGCAGCTTCGTTGCGGCGACACGGGGTCGTCGGTGTTGGAAAGAGGAGAGTCACGTGGCAATCTACATGGAACTCGACGGTATCAAGGGCAGCTCGACCGACGAAAAATTCAAGGACATGATCGAGCTGAACAGCTTCCAATGGGGTGCTGGCCTCGGCGTCGGCAGCCCGCGCGGCGGTGATCGCACGACTTCAGAACCCAGCGTTTCGGAAATCACTGCAACCAAGCAGCTCGACAAGGCGTCGGAGCTTTTGTTCAAGAAGCTGCTGATGGGTGAGACGCTGGCCAAGGGCAAGATCAACTTCGTCGTCGCATCAAAGGGTGAATCGGTCGCCTATGCGGTGCTCGAACTGACCAACGTCATCATTTCGGGCTTCAGCCAGTCGTCGGGCGGCGATTTCCCGTCGGAATCGCTGTCGCTGAACTTCACCAAGTTCGACTGGATGTTCACGGGCCGCGACGCCACCCAGGCCGGCACCGCGACTCACCTGATCTACGATCTGGCCGCGAACAAGGTCGGTTGATCGGCCGGCGCCCTGGCCGGGGCGGGATTACCCTGCCCCGGCCAAGACGACCCGCCGCCCATCTTACCCGACAACGGCAGGAGTGGTGACGATGTCGATCTTGTCGCCCGGCCCGGCGCCGGGAGGACGCGACGCTGCGCATCCCTGCGCCACCCGTTGCCATGCGCGCGGCCGGGACGCCGATGTGCCGGGGATGGTGCATCGCGGTCCGGGGTCGTAGAAAGCCGCCATGCCCGGAACGCACCTGCTCAACCTCAGGGCTCTCGCCGATGCAGCGGTCGACGATTATGCCCTGCTGCGCTTCGATGGCCGCGAAGCCATTTCCGAACCCTTTGACTATCGCCTGGAACTGATTCCGGTCGAAGTCGTCGATATCGCGCCCTGGATCGGCAAGCTTGCCGAATGGGACGTGACGATGACCGACGGCCAGGAACGCGTCTTTGCCGGGCGCATCTATGCCGCCCAGCAGGTGTCCGACGGCGGCGTCACCCGGATCGTCGTGCGTGTCCGCCCGGCCTATTATGCCGTCGCCTATGCCCGGGCGACGCATTTCATCCAGGACAAGACCAGCGTCGACATCTTCGAAGCGATGACCGCCGATGTCCCCGGTCTCACCACCACGATTTCGGTCAGTCCAGCGCCACCGATCCGCACCTATTCGGTCCGCTATGACGAGACCGAGATCGACTATCTCGCCCGCCTGCTGGCGCATGACGGCATCATGTATTTCTTCCGCTATGATCGCGGCGGCGGGTCGTTCCGCCACAAGATGACGGTGACGAACCAGACCAGCGATTATTTCGACGTGCTCGACGGTGAGACGCTGGTCTATCATCCGACCGGATCGGCATCGGTGCTGAAATCGCTGTCGCGTGACCAGCGCGCCGCGGCCCGACTGAACGACCACCACGCCTTCGACATCAACAAGCTCGATACGCCCTGGACCCATTCGGCCACAGCCCCCGAAACCTGGGGCAAGGTCTATCCGCACAAATATGAAACCACCGGCGCCGAAGCGGCAGCCAACGCCGATCTGGGCACGCGCAGCGCCGCCCACAACGATTTCCAGGCGCAGCAGGCCGATACCATCACCGGCACCGCCGATTCACCCGATTTCGCCGCCGGCGGCCGCATCGCAATCGAAGTCGAGGGCGGCACCTACCCGGCGCGGCTGTTGCTGACCGCGGTCACCCACAGCGCCTATGACCCGTGGATGCTACAAGTCGGCGGCACTGCAACTTACAGCAACAGCTTTGCGGCGATGGATGCGACCAAGGTGTTCCGGCCGACGGTCGGCGTGCCGCCGCGCACTGCGCCAGGCCCGTTGCTCGGCGTCATCGGCGACGACACCAGCGATGCCGGCCAGGCGGTCGTCGACGACAAATGGCGCGTGCCGGTGAAGATCGCCCAGGCGCGCGACTATGAAGGCGCCAAGCCGCTGCCCAAGGTGGTCTGGCTGCCGGTGCAGCAGCAATGGGCGCACTCGACCCACGGCGCGCAGTTCTTCCCGCGCATGGGCACGCGGGTGATCATCGATTTCCTGTACGGCAACCCCGATCTGCCATTCGTCGCCGGCACCGTCTACACGCCGTCGCAGGCCTATCCCTTTGATCCTGCAAGCAAGGTGACGCAAAGCGGCTGGCGGTCGGTGTCCGACAAGAACGGCAGCATCAGCCAGGAATTCCATTTCGAGGACAAGCCCGGCGAGGAGGAGATCTACCTCTATACCGGCCGCGACTATCGCCGGCTGATCGACAATGACGACTGGGGTACGGTCAAGCACGACCAGACGCTGATCGTCGAGAACGACCAGTCGCTGACCGTCAAGAACAACCGCACCGTCAAGATCGAGGGCGAGGAAAAGATCGACGTCACCAAGACGCAGACGATCACCGTTACCGACAAGGTGATCTATGAATCGAAGAAGGAAATCGAGATCAAGGTCGGCAGTTCGACGATCACGCTGAAGCCCGATGGCATTCAGATCAAGGCCGTCAAGATCGAAGTGAATGCCGATGCCACGCTTGACATGAAGGGCGGCGCCAAGGCCGACCTCGCCTCGCCAATGACCACGGTCAAGGGCGACGGCACCCTGACGCTGCAGGGTGGGCTGGTGAAGATCAACTGATCATGGCCACTCAATCCGCCATTGCCCTGCGCTACCAGCGTTCCGAACTCGACCAGAAGGCCGAGCTGTCGGCGATGGGCAAGGCCTGCCTCGCCACGGCGCGCGGCCCCCATGATCTGCTCGCCGGACTGTCGGCGCTGCCCGATGCGCGCGACAGTGTCCATGCCCTCGCGCTGATGCTGCCGCATCGCCAGGTGGTGTGGTGGGCCTGCCTGTGCGTGCGGCTGCTGCCCGACCTCGCCAAGCGCCCGGCCGATCTCGCCGCCGTCGAACAGGCCGAGGCCTGGGTGCAGAGCGCCGCACCCGCAGATGCCGAACTCGCCGGCGAACGCGCCGGCGATTGCGACCTGCGCACAGCCCCCGGTTGGGCAGCGATGGCGGCGGCGTGGAGCGGGCCGTCGCTGGCACCGCGCGGCCTGCAGGCGGTGCCGCCGGCGCCACATTTGCCCGGCGTCGCGACGCGCACCGCGCTGATCCTGCTCGTCCATGAACCCGCTCTCACCGGGCGGGTGACAATGGCCGACCTGCGCGACATCGGCCTGGCGCTGATGCAGGGCGATATCGGCCGCAAGGCGCAGGCGGCGGTGATCGATCGCCTGCGCGGCGCGGCCTGACGCAGCCACATGTGGACATTGTTGCTCTCGCGGCTCGGCGACCCGCCCGGCACCTATATCGATCGCCGCCAGTTCGACGGCGGCCAGATCAAGATCGGCCGCAATGCCAAGACCTGTGATTGGGCGCTGCCCGACGAACAAGGCCATCTTTCGCGTGAACATTGCACGGTGTCTGCGATCGGCCTCGACCTGTTCGTCATCGACACGAGCACCAACGGCGTCGCGCTGAACGCGCCGGGGCAGCGCATCGCGCCGCAAGTGCCGGTGGCGATCCGCGTCAAGGATAGACTGCTGCTCGGCGATTTCGCCATCGAGGTGGCGACCGAAGCCGCCGGCGCAGGCATAGCGCTGGCCCCGGCACCGCCGCAGCCGCTGCCGGGGGGCAGCAGCGCCGGTTTTGACGGCATGAGCCAGCCCGACGCCTGGTTCACCCCCGCCGCCGATCCGATCTGGGGCACCGGACCCGATCGCAATGCCGAGGTCCATGAATTTCTCGGCAACGCCATGCATGATTTCCTGGGGCCTGCCGCGGCGCTCAGCGGCGGCGGCGCGCCAATCGATCCCGCGTGGGGCGGGCCGATGTCGGATGCCTTTTCGAAACCGATCATGGCGGTGATGGCCCCCGTTGCCGCCGATTTCGGCATTCCGGAGGATTGGGCCGCACCGCCATCGGCCAATGTGGCGCCGGTGGCGAGCGATCCGTTCGGTGGCTTTGCACCGCCGCCGCCGATGGCCGCCCCAGCGCTGCCCGACGACCCCTTCGCCGCCTTTGCGAACCCGGCCCCGGCGCACGATCCTTTCGGTGGCCCGGCGCCAAAGCCGTTCGCCGCACCACTGTCGGATCCGTTTGGCGATGCTTTTGGCGGCGATCCCGGTGGCGCGTCGGCCGATGATCCGTTTGCGCTGCCCCTCGCACGGCCTGCCCCCGGCCTCGACGATCCGTTTGCCCTGCCCGCCGCCACGGCTGCAGCAGCGGTTGCCGATCCGTTCGTCGCCGCGCCGGTGCCAGCCGCCGCGCCGCGCCCGCAGGCGGCGGCCGCACCGATCGGCGACGCTGCCTGGGCCGCCTTCTGCGACGGCGCCGGCATCGATCCCGATGACTTGCGGCTCGCCCCCGACGCCATGCGGCGGCTCGGCGTGCTCTATCGTCAGGTCGTGCTCGGCCTGTCCGACCTCATCCAGGATCGCGCTGCCTTCAAGGACGAATTCCGCGTCGAGCGCACCCAGCTCAGCATGGGTAAGAATAACCCGTTGAAACATCTGCCGCCGCTCGATTCGGCCAAGCTGCTGCTTGGCGATCCGCTGCCCGGCTTCATGCCCGCCGACGATGCGGTGCGCACGGCGTTCGAGGATATCAAGAAGCACCAGCTGGCGATGCTCGCCGGGGTCCAGCACGCGCTCAATGCAGTGTTCGAACGGCTGTCACCGGCCGAGATCGAAAAGCTGATGGAAAAAGCCGCGGGCGCCAAGCGCGGGCTGCCGTTCACGCGTGGCATCAATCCGTGGACGGTGTATCAAACGGTGTTCGAAGCGTTGCGCCGCGATGCCGTGTCCAACGTCAACAGTGTGATGAGCGTAGCGTTTCGCGATGGTTACGAGAAGTTCCTGAAGGCGGGGAAATAGCGTTCCGGAGTTTGCGGGGTGCTGGCGGGGAAAGGTGGTGGCGGGGTGACCTGGGAGAACAAGCCAGTCTGGTCGGAGGGCATGTTTCTGCGTCCCCAGCATTTCCAGCAGTTCGAACGCTTTGCCACTGCCCAGCTCGATGCCCGCGTGGCGCCGCTGCGCTCGCACCCGAGCGGCATCGCCGAATTGCGGATCGACGATGGCCTGCTGAAGACCGGCAAGCTGGCGCTGGTGCGGTGCACCGGGGTGTTCGAGGACGGTACGCCGTTCCGTATTCCCGATGAGGCGGCGGCACCGCTGCCGCTGGAAGTGTCGCGCGACCTGCGCGACACCGTCGTCCATCTCTGCGTGCCGCTGGCACGGCCGGGCACCGCCGATGTCGCGCTCGACAAATCGGCGCAGGCCGAAACGCGCTTCCTTGCCGCCGAATTCGAAGCCGCCGATGCCGTCTATGGCGCCGCGTCGCGCGTGCCGCTCAACGTCGGCCGCCTGCAATTGTCGCTGCGTGCCGAAAGCGAGGGGCTCGACGGCTATGCGACACTGCCGCTGGCGCGCGTCATCGAACGCCGCGCCGACGATTCGGTGACACTCGACCAGGGCTTCATCCCGTGCGTGATCAGCGTTGCCGCCAGCCCGGCGCTGACCGGTTTCCTGTCCGAACTCGAAGGCTTGCTCCACCAGCGCGGCGAGGCGATTGCCGGGCGGCTCGGCACGCCGGGGGCCAAGGGCATCGCCGACATCACCGATTTCCTGATGCTGATGGCGGTCAACCGTGCCGAGGCGATGGTCAAGCACCTCGCGTCGCTGCCGGTCATCCATCCGGCGGATTTCTATGGCACCTTGTGCGTGCTCGCCGCCGAAATCTCGACGATCACCGCCAGCAGCAATCGGCCGCAGTTCATGCCGATGTACGCGCATCGCGAACAGCGCGTCTGCTTCGACGCGGTGATGGGCGACCTGCGTCGATCGCTGAGCGCGGTGTTTGAACAATCGGCGGTGGCGATCCCGCTCGAGGAACGCGCCTATGGCATCCGCGTCGGCCAGATCAGCGACCGCTCGCTTTTCACGGGGGCCGCCTTTGTGCTGGCGGCGCGCGCTGCGGTGGATACCGAATCGCTGCGCGCCAACCTGCCGCGGCGCGCCAAGATCGGCTCGGTCGAACACATCCGCGACCTTGTCATGCGCCAGCTGCCCGGCGCCGACATTTTCCCGATGCCATCGGAGCCGCGGCAGATACCGTTCCGCGCCAATTCGGTCTATTTCAGCATCAATATACGCCATGAACAATGGCAGACGGTGCGCACATCGGGTGCCGTCGCGCTGCATGTCGCCGGCGACATTCCGGGCCTTGAGCTCGAGATGTGGGCGATCAGGGGGGCCCAATCGTGAGCGACAAGCCTGAAGACCCACCATCGGAACGCACGGTGTTCCAGCCCGGGCGTCCGATCGGTGCGCCCGGCGCGGCTCCGGCCGCCCCCGCCGCCCCTGCGCCCGGCGGCTATGTGCCGCCCACCCCGCAACCGGCTGCCGGCGGCCAGGCCCAGCGCCAGTCGGGCGGCGCCCCGGCGCGGCTCGATTTCGCCGCTGCCGAGCCCGATCTTTATGGGCCGGAACCGCTGGTTGCCGCTGCCGGCCGGCTGATCCACCTCGCCAGTCAGGTCCGCACCATGCCGGTCGGCCCCGATCTCGCCGGCCTGCGCCAGCTTGTCATCCGCGAACTCGACGCCTTCACGCCGCGCATCCAGAAGCTGGGGATCGACCCGAAAAGCGCGCAGCTGGCGCACTATATCCTTTGCGCCTTCATGGACGATGCGGTGATGTCGACTCCCTGGGGCGCCAACAGCCCGTGGTCACAGCACAGCCTGCTCGCCGCCAATCACAACGACACGCAAGGCGGCGACCGGCTGTTCCAGTTCGCAGAGCGGATGGAGGCCGATCCGGCGCGTGAGCCGCGGCTGATGGAGCTGCTCTACCAATGCCTGGCGCTGGGCTTCGAGGGCCGCGCCGCGCTCGATCCGCGCGGGCAATCATTGCTGCAGCAGCGGCGCTCGCGCCTCGCCAGCGCCATTGCCGGCCGCGCTGGGCCGCCGCCGGCCGAGCTGTCACCGCAATGGCGCGGCGTAACGGCTGCCGGTGGCAGCTATGCGCCGCGCATCCCGCTGTGGGCGATCCTCGCCGGGCTGGCGACGGTTGCGCTGGTGATCTTTGCCGGGCTGTTGTTCCGCCTCTCGAGCCAGTCGGACGCGGCGATGGCGTCGCTCAACCAGGCCGTCGGCACCTCGACGATCGTGCCACCACCGCCGGCGCCCGAAACCGCGACGCCGACCTTTGACCGCATGAAGACGATCTTGGCCCCCGATATCGCCAGCGGCCGGGTGACGGTGCTGCGCGAGGGCAATGAGATCGTGCTGCGGCTGGTCAACCAGGGGCTGTTCGGATCGGCGGCGGCGACCCCTGCATCCGAATGGAGCGACACCTTCGGCCGGCTGGCGCAGGCGGCGAACCTGTCGAAGGGCCCGATCCGCATCGTCGGTCATACCGACAACCAGGGTATCCGCTCGCTCGAATTCCCGTCGAACCTCGCGTTGTCCGAAGCCCGGGCACGCGCCGTGAGCGCGGCGCTGTCGAGCGCTGGCCTGACCGACCCGAGCCGCACGGCGGCAAGCGGTGTCGGCGACGCCCAGCCGATCGGCGACAATGGCAGCGACGACGGCCGGCGGCAGAACCGCCGTGTCGAGTTGCGCGTCGCCAACGACGTCGCGTGGCGCTAGATATGACCGATCGGGGGATCAGGGCGTGACCAGTCTGAAGGCGCTGCT
>JANOCM010000251.1:0-1515 GCA_031412175.1 Alphaproteobacteria bacterium | reverse complement strand
CAAGATGCAGGCGATGGCGGCGGGCGCGGCGATCGTGCGGGGTGAGGTGGCCTGAGGGGGCGGACAGGGCCTCCGGCGGCTGGGGCCGTCGGCCCCAGACCCCATTTTGATGGTTGGGGCGCGTAGCGGGACGATCCGGGCTGTCTGGAGTCGACCGCATTTGCGTTATCGTCATCCCCGCGCAGGCGGGGATCCATCACCGGACCGTGGTCGCGATTATCATGGTCGGGGCGATGGACCCCCGCCTGCGCGGGGGTGACGGCAAGTTTCAGTCTTTCCGCAATCGAGCCAAGCCCATCAGGGGTCTTGGGCCCACGGCCCCAGCCGCCGGAGGCCCTGTTCGCTCCCTCAGGCCACCTCACCCCGCACGATCGCCGCGCCCGCCGCCATCGCCTGCATCTTGCCGTACGCCACGGCGCGCGGCAGGTATTTCATGCCGCAGTCAGGGGCGACGATCACCTTGTCGGCCGCGACATGCGGCAGCGCCTTGCGGATGCGCGCGGCGACCGTTTCGGCGGTTTCGATCTCGTGCGTCGACAGGTCGATAACGCCGAGGATGATCGATTTGCCGCGCAGATTTTCGAGCACCTGGGTGTCGAGGTTCGACTGGGCGGTTTCGAGGCTGATCTGCGCCACGCTCGATCCGGCGAGTTCGGGCAGGAAATTATAGCCGCTCGGGCGTTCGTGGATGATCGCCGCATAGCCGAAGCAGATGTGCAGCGCCGTCTGGCCGGTGATCCCGGCGAGCGCGGCGTTGACCGCTTCAAGGCCAAATTCGCGCGCCGCATCGGGGCGCGCCTGCATATAGGGTTCATCGATCTGGACGATATCGGCGCCGGCGGCGAACAGGTCGCGGATTTCGGCGTTGACCGCCTCGGCATAATCGAGCGCCATCTCGCGCAAGCTGGGGTAGAAATCATTCTGCGCCTGCTGCGCCATGGTGAACGGGCCGGGCACGGTGATCTTGATCATCCGGTCGGTGTTGGCGCGCAGGAAGGCGACATCGCGGGTTTCGACGGCGTGGCGGCGGCGGATGCGGCCGGTGACGCGCGGCACCGGATTGGGGTGGCCGGAGCGATCGAGCGCCATGCCCGGATTGTCGAGATCGACGCCATCGAGCGCGGTGGCAAAGCGATTCGAATAGCTTTCGCGGCGCATCTCGCCATCGGTGATGATGTCGAGCCCGGCGCGTTCCTGATCACGGATGGCGATCAGCGTCGCATCATCCTGCGCCGCGTCGAGATATTCGGGCTGGACGCGCCACAGTTCGCGCGCGCGAACGCGCGGCGGAAAGCGGCCGGCGAGCTTTTCACGGTCGATCAGCCAGTCGGGCTGGGGGTAGGAGCCGACGAGCGAGGTGGGGAAGAGCATGGCTTGGTCCTTCTAATAGCAAACTCCCTCCCCCCTGCGGGGAGGGCGACTCGGCGCCAGCCGAGCGGGGTGAGGGTTCACACACCAGGGCAGGGGTTAGCCCACCCCGACAACGAATCCAGTCGATCGCCGGCAACCGAACCG
>JANOCM010000250.1:0-3149 GCA_031412175.1 Alphaproteobacteria bacterium | reverse complement strand
ATGGGGTCACCGATACCGGGCGTCGGGATCGTGCCTTCGAGCGGGCGCCAGCCGAAATTCTGCCCCGATGTGCCGGCGCCGATGCGGTCGATCTCTTCAAAGGCGCTTTGGCCGACGTCGCCGATCCACAGGCTGCCGGTGGTGCGATCGAACGAGGCGCGATAGGGGTTGCGCAGGCCATAGGCGTAGACTTCATTGCCGAACGGATTGCTGGCTGGAATCGCATAGTTGCGCAGCGGATCGGCGGGATAGGCATCGCGGGTGATGTCGATGCGTAAAATCTTGCCGAGCAGCGAATCCTTGTTCTGGGCATTGTTCTGCGGGTCGTTGCCGCCGCCGCCGTCGCCGAGCGCGACGTACAGCTGCTTGTCGGCGCCGAAACCGATCCAGCCACCCTTGTGATTGTCGAACGGCTGGGCGACGCGCAGCATGACCTGCATCGGCTCGGTGCGCACCGCCGGATCGGAATAGCGGCGGATTTCGCTGACCAGCTGGCCGTTTACCCGCGTGGTGACGCTGACATAGAAGCGCCCGTTGTTGCGCGGATCGAAGGCTAGGCCGAGCAGGCCCTTTTCACCGCCGGTGGCGATGTCGGGAACGGTGAAATAGGTCTGCCTGATCTTGCTGGTGCGGTCTTCGATAAGGATGCGGCCGCCCTGTTCGACGATATAGAGTTTGTTGCCGCCACCGGTGAGGAACACCGGCTGGGTAAATCCGCTGTCGAACAGCGAGAGGTTGAGAGCCTGCGCCGGCATCGCCGTGGCGAGCAGCGACAACAGGGCGAATCGGCAAGCGGCAGTCGGCAGCGAGGCAGCGGTCATGATGATTCTCCAACCGGTCGACGCCCCACGCAAGGTGAGGCAATACCACTTTGGGGTTAGGAATTGGTGCAGGCCGGGGCGACGCCGGGCGCCGTGTTGCCTTGCAACATTGCCGGCCTCGTGCTAGCCGCCGCCGCGTCAGAGGGGCCACAAGCCCCCGATGCTCTATCGCCGCAACCTCTTGTCGCTGGACCCTGTCCGTTGGAACCAACTTCTGCAATCGCCGCGGCCAATGTGGCGCTGGGCCTGTCGGGGCGTTACGCCACGGCGCTGTTCGACCTCGCCATCGACGGCAAGGCGCTCGAAACCGTCTCGGCCAGCCTTGCCACGCTGAAGGACGCGCTGGCCCAGTCGGATGACCTGCGCACGCTCGCGACGAGCCCGATGGTCAACCGCAAGGCCGCCGCCGCCGGCATCGCCGGGGTTGCCGGCTCGCTCGGCCTCGACAAGCTGACGACGTCGTTCCTCGGCGTGCTGGCGCAGAACCGCCGGCTGGCCTCGCTGCCGCACATCATCCGCGATTTCCAGGCGCTGGCCGCCGCGCGCCGCGGCGAAATCACCGCGCGCGTCACTGCCGCTCATCCGCTCAGCGCCGCCCAGCAGAAGGCGCTGAGCGCAAAGCTCAAGGCCGGGGTGGGGCGCGACGTCGCGCTCGACATCACGGTCGACCCCGCCATCCTTGGCGGCCTTGTCGTCCGCGTCGGTTCGCGGATGATCGATTCCTCGTTGAAGACCCGGCTCGATTCGCTCGGCCAGGCACTGAAGGGTTAAGCGCAAGATGGATATCAACGCCGCCGAGATTTCGCGGGTCATCAAGGACCAGATCGCCAATTTCGGCAACGACGCCGAAGTTTCCGAAGTCGGCCAGGTGCTGTCGGTCGGCGACGGCATCGCCCGCGTCCACGGTCTCGACAATGTTCAGGCCGGCGAGATGGTCGAATTCCCCGGCGGCATCAAGGGCATGGCGCTCAACCTCGAAGCCGATAACGTCGGCATCGTCATCTTCGGCTCGGATTCGGGCATCAAGGAAGGCGACACCGTCAAGCGCACCGGCACCATCGTCGACGTGCCGGTCGGCAAGGGGCTTCTCGGCCGCGTCGTCGATGGCCTCGGCAACCCGATCGATGGCAAGGGCCCGCTGGTCGATGTGACCCGCAGCCGCGTCGAAGTGAAGGCGCCCGGCATCATCCCGCGCAAGTCGGTCAACGAGCCGATGCAGACCGGCCTCAAGGCGCTCGACGCGCTGGTGCCCGTCGGCCGCGGCCAGCGCGAGCTGGTCATCGGCGATCGCCAGACCGGCAAGACCGCCGTCGCCATCGATACCTTCATCAATCAAAAGGCGATCAACGCCGCCGCGACGGATGACAGCAAGAAGCTGTTCTGCATCTATGTCGCCGTCGGCCAGAAGCGTTCGACCGTCGCCCAGATCGTCCGCGCGCTCGAAGAAAATGGCGCGATGGAATATTCGATCGTCGTCGCTGCAACCGCGTCGGAGCCGGCGCCGCTGCAGTTCCTCGCGCCCTACACCGGCTGCACGATGGGCGAATATTTCCGCGACAACGGCATGCACGCCGTCATCGTCTATGACGATCTGACCAAGCAGGCGGTCGCCTATCGCCAGATGTCGCTGCTGCTGCGCCGCCCGCCGGGCCGCGAAGCCTATCCGGGCGACGTTTTCTATCTCCACTCGCGCCTGCTCGAGCGTGCGGCGAAGATGAACGACGCCAATGGCAATGGCTCGCTGACGGCGCTGCCGATCATCGAAACCCAGGCCGGCGACGTGTCGGCTTACATCCCGACCAACGTGATTTCGATCACCGATGGCCAGATCTTCCTTGAAACCGAATTGTTCTTCCAGGGCATCCGCCCGGCGATCAACGTCGGGCTCAGCGTGTCGCGCGTCGGCTCAGCCGCGCAAACCAAGGCGATGAAGAAGGTTGCCGGCACCATCAAGCTCGAGCTGGCGCAGTATCGCGAGATGGCGGCGTTCGCCCAGTTCGGCAGCGACCTCGATGCCTCGACGCAGCGCCTTCTGAACCGCGGCGCGCGGCTGACGGAGCTGCTCAAGCAGGGCCAGTACAAGCCGATGCCGTTCGAGGAGCAGGTGGTTTCGATCTTCGCCGGCGTCAACGGCTTCCTCGATACGGTGCCTGCCAAGCAGGTGACACGCTTTGAATCCTCGCTGCTGGCGCATGTCCGCGCCGATCACGCCGATGTGCTGACCGACATCCGCGACAAGAAGGACCTCAGCGCCGACACGACGGCAAAGTTGAAGGACCTCGTCGGCGGCTTCGTGAAGACGTTCGCGTAGTTATGTGCCGAAACAGG
>JANOCM010000249.1:0-4346 GCA_031412175.1 Alphaproteobacteria bacterium | reverse complement strand
ACCTTCCAGCCGGCAGAGGATTCGGACTACAGCCAGGTGTCGATCGCGCTCGCGCCGGGGGCCACGCTGCAGCAAACAACCGCCGTCGCCGACGCGGTCAGCGCGATCGTGCAGCAGTCGCCCGTCGTCAAGGAGGCCTTTTCCGATATCGAGGTCGGTTCGGCCAATGTCTTCCTGACGCTGAAGAAGGACCGCCCGGTCACCAGCGTCGAATTCGAACGCGCCATGGCGCCCAAGTTGCAGGTCATCCCCGACGCCCGGGTCGGCTTCCAGTCGCAGAACGGCGGCTTCAACGGCCGCGACCTGTCGGTGGTGCTGTCGGGCAGCGACCCGGTGCTGCTCGAAGCCTCGGCATCGAAGATCGTCGACGAAATGCGCGGCCTGCCCGAAGTGCGCCAACCGCGCATCGAAGGCGAGCTGCGCCGCCCCGAAATCACCATCAAGCCGCGCTTCGATGTCGCCGCCGACATGGGGGTGACGACCGCGGCGCTGTCCGAAACCATCCGCATCGCGACGCTGGGCGACATCGACCAGAATGTCGCCAAATTCTCGCTGTCGGATCGCCAGATCCCGATCCGCGTCGCGCTCGCCGAAGATTCGCGGCGCAGCATCGAAACGCTCGAAAACCTGCCGGTGCCGACGACGCGCGGCGGATCGGTGCCGTTGAAGGTCGTCGCCGACATCAGCTTCGGCACCGGCCCGACCGAGCTTCGCCGCTATAACCAGTCACGCCGCGTGATGATCGGCGCCGATCTGGCCCCCGGCCTTGTCAGCGGCGACGCCATGCCCAAGATCCTGGCACTGCCCGCGGTCAAGAACCTGCCGCAGGGTGTCGAGCGCGTCACGCTCGGCCAGGACAAGTGGCAGGCCGAGTTAATGGTCAACTTCATCATCGCCGTCGTCGCCGGCGTGCTGCTGGTGTTCGCCGTGCTGGTGCTGCTCTACAAGCGGGTGCTGCCGCCGTTCGTCAACATGGGCTCGCTGCTGCTGGCGCCCTTGGGTGGCGGCCTGGCGCTGCACCTGACCGGCACCGTCATCTCGATGCCGGTGTTCATCGGGCTGCTGATGCTGCTCGGCATCGTCGCCAAGAATTCGATCCTGCTCGTCGACATGGCGATCGAGGAGATGAAGCACGGCGCCGAACGCACCGCCGCCATCCTCGAGGCCGGCCACAAGCGCGTCCAGCCGATCATCATGACGACGGTCGCGATGGTCGCCGGCATGTTGCCGGTATCGCTGTCGCTGGGCGGCGACGGCAGCTTCCGCGCGCCGATGGGCATCGTCGTCATCGGCGGGCTGATCGTTTCGACAGCGCTCACGTTGATCATCGTCCCCGCCGCCTTCAGCCTCGCGGTCGGCGCCGAAAACTGGCTGGCGCCGCGGATGAAGCGCTGGTTCACCAACAACGAAGGCGCTACAAAGGGCGCACCGGCCCCGCTGCCGGCGGAGTGAAGCTGACCTGAAACTGCTGCGTCCTTTCGAGCTGCCGGCGACGCCATTCCACCGGATGCGCCTGGCGGCGACGCTGCTGCTGCTGATGATGGCGGGGATCTTTGCCGCCACGCTCTATTGGCACGGTGCCCACCCGGCGCTGCCCTGGGTGCAAGCCTTTGCCGAGGCGGCGATGGTCGGCGGGCTGGCCGACTGGTTCGCCGTCACCGCGTTGTTCCGCCACCCGCTCGGCGTGCCGATCCCGCACACCGCGATCATCCCGGCCAACAAGGATCGCATCGGCGACAGCCTGGCGGTGTTCCTGAAAGACAATTTCCTCACCCCCGCCATCGTCGCGCGGCGGCTGGAGGAGGTCGACATGGCCGGTGCCGCGGCGCGCTGGCTGGCGGCGGACCGCACGCCGGCGCCGGGCAAGCGCCGCGGCTGGGGACCATTGGTGGCCCGGCTGATCGAGGCGCTCGACCAGCGCGTCATCGGCGACCTGGTGCGCGAGGCGGCGACCGAGCGCCTGCACGCCGTGCAATTGTCGCCGATCGTCGCCGATGCCATCGACACGACGATCGACAAGCGCCGCCACGAACCGCTGATCGACAGCGCCATTCGCTGGGGCGTGACGATGCTCGACGACCAGGAATCGACGATCCGCGGCATGGTCGCCGAACGTACCAACTGGTTTCTCAAACTCGTCAATGTCGATGCCCAGGTATCGTCGTCGCTGATCGAGGGGATGCGCAAGCTGCTGCGCGAAATGGCCGACGACCCCCAGCACCCGCTGCGCCGCCGCATCGCCGAGGGGCTGCGCGCCTATGCCTTCGACCTGCGGCATTTCCCCGACGCCCAGGCGCGCATCGAAGGGTTGAAGGAAGATTTGATCGCCAACCCGGCGATGGGCCATTGGCTGCAGGGCCTGTGGGACAGCGCCCGCACCAGCCTCGTCGCCAGCCTGACCAACCCCGATGCGATCGCGCCGGGCAAGCTGGCCTTCGCGATGAAGGCGCTGGGCACCCGCCTCGCCGAAGACGCGCCCTTGCGTGCCGCGATCAACCTCCACCTGCGCCGCGCCGCGGTCGGGCTGGTCAATGATTATGGCGATGAGATCGTTTCGTTGGTCAGCACCACCGTGCGCGGCTGGGACGCCCGCACCGTAACCGAAAAGCTGGAAACCGCCGTGGGCCGCGATTTGCAGTTTATCCGCATCAACGGCACCATCATCGGGGGATTGGTGGGGGTCGTGATCCACGCGACAGCGACTGTTCTGTAGCCTCCGCCCAGCTCTCAACAGTTCGAAGATGTTCGCGGCACGATGAGCCGGTGGTCTATTGGGGGTCGGCGGGCCACTTGCACACTGGGCAACTACGCCGCGGTCGCCAGATACCGGAGTGCCACATGAAGCTCGCGCGGCACCTCGGGCATCGCAGCCGGGATCCCGTTGTCGTGATGAGCAGGACCAGCAGAAGAGTGGCTATCAAATCCAAGCTGGAGCTTAAAAACCTCGAAGCAGAATGGACCATCAACGCTGCAGACAGCCATGCGCCAGCAAAGAATGCCAACTGTATCAGGTAGTGTGAGTTTTTAGTCTTTAGTTTGAGTGAGTTTAACCACATCATACCAGCCTTGGATTTGGTCAAGCTATCGGCGCCAGCCCGAACGTGACATGTCACACTGCAAGCATATAGCTTGCCGCGTCAGGTTGCGATTTGCAAACCGCTCGCGACAACGGCAGCATAGGCCGCGCCACAGCCACGGGAGCCCGCCTTGCCTGCCAGCCCGACCCGGCGCACCCTGCTTCGCACCGCGCTGGTCGCTCTGCTCGTCGTGCCCGCCGCGTTCCTCGCATGGGTCTGGGGGCAAAGCGAGGCGCATTTCACCAGCTTCGATCCGCCACCAGCGTTCGCCGCCGCGATTCCCACCGACGCCGCCGCCATTGCCCAGGGCCGCCACCTGGCGCTGACCCGCGGCTGCATCGGTTGCCACGGCGACCGGCTGCAGGGCGAAGTGTTCGACGATGACCCGATCGAAGGCCGCGCCGTCGCCGCCAACCTGACCCGGCTGGTCCACGATCACGGCCCGGCGGTGTTTGAACGCGCGCTGCGCCACGGCATCGGCCATGATGGCCGGGCGCTATGGTCGATGCCGTCGTATAATTTCGTCGCGCTTTCCGATGCCGATGTCGCCGCGCTCTATGCCTATGCGCGCAGCCTGCCGGTTGCCGCCACGCCGCTGCCCGCCGGCTGGGTCGGCCTGCCGCGCCTCGCCATTGCGCTCGGCGACGATGCTGCCATCCCGGCGTTCCTCGGCAAGGTCCCGCCGCTGCGCTGGCAGCGCCACCCCGACCCGGCGGTGCGCCGCGGCGAATATCTGACGATGACCAGCTGTACCGAATGCCACGGCTTCGGCCTGCGCGGCGACGACCCCTTCGCGCCGCCGGGCAAGGGCGCGCCCGACCTCGCCATCGTCGCCAGCTATGACAAAGCCGATTTCACCCGGCTGATGCGCACCGGTAAGGCCGCTGGCAACCGCGAGCTGCGTCTGATGAGCCGCGTCGCGCGCGCCCGCTTCGTCCACTGGACCGACAGCGAGGTGGAGGACCTCTACGCCTTCCTGTCGGCGCTGGGCCTGCCGCCGCCCTAAAACCCCACGAACCGCGTCGCCTCCTCGACCGTCTTGCGCTCCGACACCACCGCGTTCGCCGGGAAGCTCTCGTCGGGCCAGCCGAGCGCGATGCTTTTCATGATGACCTGGTCATCGGGGATCCCGGCATGTTCGCGCACCACCGGCGACTGCATGATGCCCTGCGAATTGATGACGGCGCCCAGCCCGCGCGACCAGGCGGCGTTGACCAGCGCCGTCGCCACCGCGCCGCAATCGAACGGCGTGTCGTCGCTGCCATCGAC